>CANHVD010000295.1 GCA_947463775.1 Planctomycetaceae bacterium
CGGATTGACGACTTTGATCCTTCTCTTTTTGCCGCTCGTTATGGCGAGCGGTGGAAATGCGGGCTCACAATCAGCGACATTGTTTATCCGGATGTTTGCGCTGCAGCCCACCGATACGAAGGGTAGTCCTGACGATTCGATCAGCCGAGCGTTGATCATGCGTGAGTTTTTGATCGGCTTGTGTCTGGGAGTCGCGCTCGCGTCGTTGGACTTCGGTGTGGCCTGGCTGTGGTTTGGTCGAACGGTCAATGAATCGGCTGCGATTGCCACCACCGTGGTGGCTGTGGTCATTCTGGGCACCTCCGCCGGCACCTTGCTGCCTCTGATGCTGCGGCGGCTCGGTATGGATCCGGCGATCATGTCGAATCCGTTGATTGCGGCGATGGTTGACGTTCTTGGTGTTGTGATCTTTTACGAAATTGCGACGTTGTTTCTAAGCTGACAACAGTATTCCCGTTGGCTCATGGGTAATCCCGAAACTCCTGAGCAGGTTATGGGTTTAGTCGGTCCCGACACCGCGTCGAGGGTTTAACGGCTTTTGCGCCACCAGCAACGAAGTGAGCGGGCAGTGGTGCCAAAGTCAGCAGGCACCAGAGGCAGGCAGACTGTTGATCTAACACTTTAACGGCAAGCCGTAGGCGTCGTCGCCTGATTTCGCCTACGCCTGCGGCTCGCCGTTAAACGAAAACGCTCAATACGCGAATAAGTCAACAGCCTACACGCTCAGGGGGGCGGTGGGATCGAGTCATCGGCTCGTTAGCGATGCATTCGTCAAAGAACCAAAAGGACTATTGGGGAAATCTATGGGTGAATTCTCTCATTTTGCCGCTGACGGCGCAAGCCGAATGGTGGACGTTGGCGACAAGGCTGTGACGCGGCGAATGGCTCGGGCGGAAGGATTCGTGTTAATGCAGTCCGAGACAATGCGGTCTTTACAGGAGCGGAAATTTTCCAAGGGAGATGTTCTGGAGGTGGCTCGACTGGCCGGAATTATGGCCACCAAGCGTACTTCAGACCTGATTCCTCTGTGTCATGTGCTGCCGCTCGAGAAGGTCAACATTGATTTTTCCTTCGAGCTGTCGAGGGTTCGGGTGGAGGTTAGCGTGTCCACAGAAGCGAAAACCGGCGTGGAGATGGAGGCTCTGACGGCGGTTGCTGTCGCTTGTCTCACAATTTACGACATGTGCAAGTCGGTTGACCGGGAGATGGAAATCAACACGATTCGTCTGTTGGAGAAGTCCGGCGGCCGTTCGGGACATTTCCTCCGTGATCCATCCAGTGAAGTTCCCTATTAAGACAGTCTGACAAAATCGAGTCTGGCTCCCTTCAGGGGCCCTTGGTTGTGGGCAACCAGAAACGGAAAGGTGCCCGTCCCGATTTTGTCAGTGGTTCAAGAGTCCCTAAGAAAAGACGAATGTGTCATGTCCACGGTTGTGTCCAGCCGCGACGAACTGAAACAGCAGATTCAGCATTTGCTTGCTGAAGATCTGCTGGCTGTCAACGCGCTGCTGGAACGACAGTTTCGCAACCCGAACATGTTTGTTCAGGACGTGGCGCAACATGTTGGTAGGTTTCAGGGGAAGCGGATTCGTCCGATCCTGACCCTTCTGAGCGCGAAGCTGTATTCTCCGTCGCACCCGGCTCGTGAGAATGCTTACCGGCTCGCTGCAGTCGTCGAGATGATCCACACGGCAACGCTGGTTCACGACGATGTAATTGATGATGCGGATCTGCGTCGGCATGTCTCCACAGTTCATCGTCGTTGGAACACGGAGACCAGTGTTCTCTTCGGCGACTACCTTTTCTCTAAAGCGTTTCACCTCGCTGCAACAACGGGTGATGCAGAGGCATGTCGGTTGATTGGTCGAGCCACTGACCGCACGTGCGAAGGCGAGTTGAATCAGATCGCCGCACGCCTTGAACAGTCGACTTCAGAGCCCGATTATTTTCGAGTCATCAGTGGAAAGACCGGACAGTTGTTCGCTGTCAGTTGTCTGCTTGGTGCCCGCGCAGCCGGAGCGACGGTGTCAGAGCAATCCCGGTTGAAGATCTTCGGTAACCGGATCGGTCTGGCATTTCAGATTGCCGATGATGTCCTGGATCTAACGGAGTCTGCCGAATCGACTGGCAAAGACGCAGCCAATGATCTGTGCAATCATCGGATGACGCTGCCTCTGCTGAGAGCCTTAAAGCTAGCGTCTGAGACTGATCGAAAGCGTCTGCGTGAGTTGCTGTTTTCATCAGAAGCGGCCGATCATCAGCGACTGCGCGAGGAACCGCTGGTTCGTCAGGGGATCGAGTCAGCTCAGTCCAGTGCCGAACTGCTGATTGCTCGAGCTATCCGCTGTCTTCATCCTCTGCCCAATGGCCCTGCCCGCCACGCACTTGAGTCCATCGCTAAATTCGCGATTCATCGCTCGACGTGAGTTCTTCCCTCCTTGGCATTGGCTTCAGCCAAAGTTCCGCCCATTATCCAGCCAATGATCTCGACTGGCAGGTGATTTGATCGCCCGGTACGTCTTTTGGCGAATCCGTCTGTTGTGACCGAATAAAGGACACAGGCAGACCGCCTCCTGAGTGAAGCCCATCTAGCCATCAAGTTTATTACTCAGCAACCGGAGAAAGTTTGATAGACTGTCCCGGCTGGAATATCTTCCTCACATCATTTCGCTGTTGGAACTGGAGGAGAAGTCGCGTGCCCACCTATGTTTATGGTGTTGTTCTTTCCGACGATGATGATGAAGCCATCGGTGAAACGTTTGAAGTGGAACAAGGGATCAAGGATCCTCCGCTGACGAAGCATCCGGTCACGGGCGAGCCAGTTCGACGCTTGATGTGTGCTCCGTTCGTGGCGGGAACGTGGTCTCCGATGAAAATGAAACGCAGCATCAGCGACAAGAATCTTGAGAAAAAGGGATTCACGAAATACGTTAAGAATCGTGATGGTCAGTATGAGCGAAAGACCGGTAAGGGTCCCGACATTCTGACCAGTCCGCCTCAGTAAGATTTCTGCAGGATGCTGCTGCTTGTTTCGTCGCACTCAAAGTGCCATAGACTGACTGATCCATGTCGAACGAATTCTGGAATCTGCTCAAAAGCCAGCCTGGCGTTGGCATCCTGATTGTTGACATTGATGGCCTGGTTTTGTTCTGCAACAAGCAGGCGAAGCAGATCTACTACGGAGATAACTTCAATCCCGTCGGCAAAACGATCGAAGAGATCGAAGGCCCGGTCTTTGCCGCAGAACGAATGCCCGTCATTCGTCAGGTGATAGAGACTCGCCAGCCCGTGATGTTGCGACATATTCGAGGCGGACGATGGACTGAAGCCATGATCTGGCCGATGGAAGCGGTGGATGAGAAGAAGCCAAGGATTATTTCGGTCACGCGTCAGGGTGTCGACGTTGTTGAACCTGGCGTCGACTTCCGAGTTATTGATTCAAACCTTGTCGATCTTGGGCCTCTCGACTCTCTGACACCGCGTGAGCTGGAAGTTCTTACCCTGGTCGGGCATGGTTCGCCGATAAAGGCCATCGCGAAAGAACTGGGCGTCGCTCAGAGAACGGTCGAACGTTACAGGTCTGATATCTCCCGAAAACTGGGAGTTACATCCATCGCAGAGATCGCGCGACTCGTGCAGTTGGCTGGCCTTGAGATTCCTCACACAGATATGCCACGGCTGAATCGCTGGCACGGCAAGCCTGAATAGCGTTTTGATCTGAATGGTGTCACTTTGCCTTTTGTTTTTCGGTGCCCCAGCGAGGTTCCCAATCTGGCAGTGACGTTCGTGCGGATTTGAGATAAGTGCCGATCGCATCTGCAATTTTCGGGTGCTGTGCGGCAACGTTGTTGTTCTCCGCGACATCTGTTTGTTGGTCGTAAAGTACGATGGGCGCGTTTTCGCTGCCAGAGCGAATACCTTTCCAGCGACCTTGATAGAGTGCGGCCTGCTTGAATCCGCCTTCGTGAAACTCCCAATAGAGGAATTCATGCTGCTTCTGATTCCCGGTGCCCAGTATCGTCGGAACGAAACTAATTCCGTCAAGATTTTCGGGAGTATCACCGCCTGAAAGCTCTGCGGCGGACGGAAGCCAATCGGCGAAGTAGCCAACATGGTCTGACTCACCAGGCTTCACTTTGCCAGGCCACCAGGCAATGAACGGAACTCGAATACCTCCGTCGGTCAGACTCCGCTTTGTGCCTGAGAACGGCCCGGACGGATTGAACCGCTTCAGATCGTGTTTGCTCTCGTTATGAGGACCGTTATCACTGGTGAAAATGACCAGCGTGTTTTCGGCAATCCCCAGTTGCTTCAAATGATCCAGCATGCGACCGACATGTGCGTCGAGTCGTGAGATCATCGCGGCCTGTCCTTTGTCCTGGTTCGGCCAGTCTTTGTCCGCATAAGGTCCATAGTCCGGCACGTGAGCACCATCGCCCAGAACTTTGCTACGTTCGTTGTTAGCGTGAGGAGTCACCATGCTCCAGTAAAGAAAGAAGGGACGCTCTCGATTGTTGCTGACGAATTTCAATGCTTCGTCGGCAAACAAATCATCCGCAAAATGGCGAGCTTCGGTCGCGTAACCGGCGCCGTCTTCGCCGACATAAGTCACAACATTGTCGATGGGTTCTCGCGTCTCATTTCTCCAGAGATAGTCCGGGAAGTGATTGTGCGCATGATGTTGACTCAGGTAACCGTAGAATTCATCGAAGCCATGTTTGCGAGGCAGGCCGCTTTCGGCAGCTCCGACATTACCAAGTCCCCATTTTCCGATAAGAGCAGTTCTGTATCCGGCCGACTTCAGCACATCCGCGACTGTGATATCTCCGTCTTTGAGCGCCTGAGCGGCCGGATTGGTCTGGCCCGCATTTCCTCGAACCCGCGTATGCCCGTGATTCAACCCTGTCATCAACACACTGCGTGATGGAGCACAGACGGTGGCTCCGGCGTAGAAGTGAGTAAAGCGAAGTCCTTCGGCCGCCATCTGGTCGAGATGCGGAGTTGTGATGACGCGTTGACCGTAACAGCCAAGGTCTCCATAGCCGAGATCATCGGCCATGATAAAGATCAGGTTGGGGCGATCGGCCGCGACACAAGTCAGACTGAGCAGGCAGAAAGCCGCAATAAGACGCAACAGTGAAAACATCTTGAATGTCCCTCGATATCGTTATCAAGTTCTCTAAAAGAAGGTACCGGAGTGGTAGGAGTGGATTGTTGACTTCGCCGTTCGTAGTCGCGTGCTGATTGTTCTCGTTTAACGGCGAGCCGCAGGCGCAGGCGAAAACTCGCGACGACGCCTATGGCTTGCCGTTAAACGATGAAAGCATCAACCCATCAACCCTCCGGGGTCAAGGAATTGGAGACATAGCTCACGCCATGAACTGCAATTTGGTGACCACATCAAGACTTACTCGACGTAAACAAACTCGTTCATACTCAGGATCGTCTGGCAAAGATCTACGAACGCCTGAGCCGTGGCATCAGTCCGGCTAGCGGCGGTATGTAGTTCCTGTTGTCGTTGCAGAAACTGACGGCTGGCCGCTAACTCCGCATCGACGGGAGCGCGGCCAAAGGCCAGTCGCCAGGCATCGTGAATGGCCTGATCCGGATTGCCCTGAGGCAACCGCTGTGCAAATGCCGTCGCGTAATCTCGCCCCTGCGGACTATTCATAAACATCAACGCCTGTGGTGCGATGGTTGTCACGGGACGCTGGCCGATACTCACAAGATGCTCGGGCCAGTCGAACAGCATCATTATCGGAATCAGCTGGCTGCGTTTGATAAAGAAGTATACGCTGCGGCGAGTCATGTTCTGGTCGAGCGTTCCCGGACCAAATTGGCGGAGGTCCAGTTTTCCGGAGACTGCCAGCATCGAGTCGCGAATCGCTTCTGCTTCCAGGCGCTGAGGAGTTCGACGCCAAAGCAGAGTATTTTCGCGATCAATCGTCGCTCGATCTTCGTCATGAGCACCGGATTGCATGTACGTCTGGCTGGTCATGATTATTTTATGCATGCGTTTCAGAGTCCAGCCGTTGGCGGTCAGATCGGTCGCCAGCCACTCCAGCAACTCCGGATGAGACGGCCGTTCACCAGAGACACCGAAATCGTTTGGCGTTGAAACCAGACCACGGCCAAAGTGATGTTGCCACAAACGGTTCACCATCACGCGAGCAGCCAGGCTTCCGGCACCGCGTTCGGCATCCGTCATCCAGTGAGCCAGGGAGGCTCGCTTGAACGTCGTCCGAGTCCAGCCTTCTGGCGGCTTCAATTCCCAGTCATTGAGTTCTTTGCCGGCCGGAGCCAGCACTTGCAGAAATCCAGCAGCGACAACTTCCTGCTTTTGATGCACATCGCCACGTTTCAGCAAATGTGTTTCCGGATAGAAGTGCGGAAAGCCTCGATCATCCGCATGATGACTCATGTGAGGCAGACCTTCACTGGTCACCATGACTTTGGCTTTTTGAAGCCCAGGGCCCTTGAGCTCCAGTTCACGCACAGCCTGAGTGATTGCGATCATTTCGGGATCGGTCGTCGCGAACCATTCCAGCCCGGTCTTCCATTCGTCTGATGCTTCATCGACCGACTTTCGCAGCGTCTCTAAAGCGTGCAGGACCTTTGCATCCGGACCAGTGCTGCCAACTTCCGGCGTCGGCTGAACTCGATCAGAAACCGATACCCGGAATCGTCCCAGAGTATGATGCGGATTCGGATGATTCATGCTCAATGTGATTATCCATCGAGCTCCATCGGTATGCGTGACTGGAGCTTCGAAGTCAAAAACGGCGGCTTGATCTTTGCCGATTCCTCCGGCGTCTACAGCCCAGCCGGAAGTCGGGTTGTCGTCAATTGAGGCCGCAACCGACAGCTCACCGGTGTTCTGTTGATGAGTCGCACGAGCGGCCACGAGCTTGATCGGGGCTGCCGACGAAGATGCGTCGGCGGGCTTATCTGGCTTCAGTGGAGTGGCCACAACCTGGAGATCGCATACGACGAAGTTTCCGTTTCCGGCACGGCCAGGGCCTTTCTGGGGAAGCGAATCATCAGCCAAAGCTTCGAGTCGGATCGCGCGAATTCCGGGCCGATGAGATTCCGCGACGATCGTGATGACTTCTTTTGCCGGAGTCGC
>CANHVD010000296.1 GCA_947463775.1 Planctomycetaceae bacterium
CGGCTGAATTCACAACAGCGGCGCGCGGTGGACACTTCTGCGCAGTCTGTTCAAGCTCAGCATTGATCACGGAGAATAGCTTTTCTCCGGCGACGAACGTAGACGTCAACTGAGGGCCTGTCAGGATATGAAATCTTCGCAACCGCTTTAGTCGGTTTGTCATCGACGATGACGCACTTAGCACATACCCTGTAAAGAGAACGATCAGTCGGGATCCTCCTGGGCTATGAATCGTTCCGGGACCTTGAACTGGGATGGTGCCATCCACAGGATTTGAAGAATCCGAATCGGTTTGCGATGTATTTCGTGCCGCTGTCGATCGTTCTTCGGACTTTCGAAACGATTCGCTCAACTGATCAAGCAGTGCCTGCATGCCGTCGTTGTGGCCCGGACACAGATGGCTGAACAATGAAGGAAGCACGATAAGGCAAGTGAACGGCATGATCGACGCGAGTTGAGATAACCCTGCAAAGACATTTATCACCTGGCCAGAAACCTGCCGGTCGAGAAAAAAAACGATCTCGACTGGACGGACCTCACTGCGGGCAATCTTCTGAAGAAGGATTTCCGGTGAAAGCAACTCATAAGTCGCCCCGGCCTCGCTCTGTGCGGAGTTCTCATTCAGAAAGCAAAGATAGTCCTTCGCGAGCCCGGTATCACCACAGGAGACAATCAGTCGTAAGCCGCGGGCAGACGACTTTCCATCAGCCGCCACGTTGAAACGCTCGTGCGGCCCACTCTCATGCGAATCGAGTAGGCTAAAGGCCGCAGAATTCGTCCCCTCTCCCGACAGTTTCATCAGTCCGCCTTCCCTGTGATTGTATCGAACAGAGGTTCGCCGAAGTGGATTGACTGATCTCGTTCGACAAGTGCCGAAGATGTCCAGTTCTTCTCCGTCATCAGAATGACTGTTGATCCCAGTTCAAAGGTGGCAATCCACTCCGCGCGATCCATGGGGCGCGGTGTCTCCAGTTTCGTCACTGTGACTCGGCGTGGGCTGAATCGGTGTCCGGTTCGAAACGGATGAGTGATGTGACCAACTCCCCAGCCCGCCACCATAATCAGCAGGCACTTGCCGAAAGACGTGTCGAGCTGCATGATGAGTCGCTCATTCAGCGCGAAGACGGGAAACTCGGGCGTCTGATAAGGCGGATGGACAAGCAGTCGATGACCGGGAACATGGACCAGTTGTTCCAGCACGCCATCGGCCGGCGTAAATACGCGGTGACAGTCGCGAGGAGACAGAAACAGAATCGCGAAGTGCCCATCATTGAATGGAGAAGTATCGGTTTCCGGGCACAATGAATCCAGGGTGTAACGAATCCCCTTGATGGTCATCACGGTGTCTTTTTCAATCCGACCGATATCCTGAACGGTTCCGTCGACTGGAGAAAGAAACTGATTTGTCTGTTCTGGAATCGGCCGAAGCGATGGCCTGACTCCTCGAGTGAACAGTTCGTTCAGCGAACGAAACTGTTCGAGAGGCTTTTCAAGTTCGGTCTCGTCCAGTGCTCCATATTTTCCGCCGTAGATCATCGAAAACACCTTTCGGCGCAAGGCCGCTGTGGGGATGGGTGTTCGAGACAATCGCACTCCGATTGCGGCCCCGAGCATGTTGAGAGTTCCACCATGGATTCGACGAGCCTGTCGAAATTGTTCCAGTCGTACCTTCATGAAGTGCTTCATACTTCTGACGCCACGATCTCGGCAACACGCAGAGCATTGGCGATGATTGTTAAGGACGGGCCAACTCCCAATGAAGTTGGCATGAAACTTCCGTCAACCACAAAAACATCCGGCTGATCAAACAAACGACACTCGGGGTCTGCGGCCGCATATTCCCGCGACAGCCCAAATCGAACTGTGCCACACTGATGAGCGACGTGTTCCTGAGACGGTCTTAAACCGGAGACACAATGGACAGCTCCGGTGCTCTTCAGGAGATCCGACATGCGGCGAGATAGCTCCGCACCACGTGTACGATCGTAATCCGAAAACTGATGATGGAGCTGAATGGTCCCGGACCGATCGAGCGAAACGCGATTGTCCGGATTCGGCAGATCTTCAACGATGCCGACCAATGGCAACATGCGTGAACGCAGAAATTTCAGCATCCAGTGCGGAACCCACCTCATTCCTGTTTTCGCCATCATCCACGGTCCCGGTGCGGGCAGTGATTGAATAATCCCCATTTTCTCCGGCAGATCCCGAGTGCCGAAATAGTAGTCGGAGGAACCAATCTGTTTAATAAACGTCTGCGTCGCACCGGTGGGACGCATAAAGACCCCGATAGAGATCGGCGAATAGTGCATCATGTAGTTCCGACCAATCATCGGATGGTCGAACCCCGACTTCAGCAACAAGGCTGCTGATCCAATCGCGCCGGCCGAGAGCACATAGCGTTTGGAGGTATACCGAATTCGCGATCCGGTCACTCTATCTTTCAGCCAGAGACCGCTAAGTCGACCGCCGACGCCTCGTTCCAGCAGGTCCCCTTCACACTGAGTTTTCAAAGTTAAAGCTTCGCCGCGCTCAATACTCTCACGTACCAACTGGCCCGACGAACGTCGCGCTCCGGTGGGGCAGACGAATCCAGCACAGTTATCACAGCGCAGGCATTTCGAGGTTTCAATTGCCAGCGGTAATCGATAAGGATTCAGGCCCGAATTCCGGGCCGAGCGGATCAGTTTCTCATTGATCCGGGCAAGAGGAATGCCACTCCGGCCGACGGAGGAGGCTCCGGATTTATCTCTTTTCAGGCTCTCGATAGTTGCCGTTTCTGGCGGTGCTTCGGGACCTCGTGGATCTCGAGCATCAGCGACGCAGTAAAGACTTTCGGCCGCCTTCAGATGGGGTTCGAACGATTCATAGGACACTGGCCACTCATGAATGTCTTTGGGAATACGCTGGGCATAGTATCGGCCGGGAGAAAAATCAGAGGGATGAGGTCGCAGGAGCGCGCCTCCGTAGACTGATGTACCACCGCCGATGATCCCACCCATATAAAGTCGCGAAGGGCTGGAGTTCAAAACGACCGAGCGATCATCGTAGGGCTGCTTCTGGATCAGTGTGGAAAATTCATCGTGCAGAGAACTCGACTGGAGTGCTGCAGCGCCCTCGTTTCCATCTGTCAATCCACCACGTTCAACCAGCAGCACTTTCTTTCCAGCCGCCGCGCATACTGAAGCCAGTGTCCCGCCTCCCGCGCCGCTGCCAACAACGATGATGTCGAAATCCGCATCCATGTGCGGAATCTGGACGCGAATTGAGAACTTCCGGTTAAGTGTTTGTGAATGATTCGCGAAGCTCTTCCCTACGCAGAAATTAAACATTTCCTGCGCTCATTCTTAATTCTTCTGATTCAAAACTCGTGGACAGTGGCCTTAACAAACCGGCTTAGCGACTCTAATAGAATTGGCAGCCTCTGATGGAATCAGCGGTCATTCAACGTCAGTATGACGATGTCATTGCAAGTCAATACGACCAGGATCCTCAAAACACCACCAGTAACTCGCTGGACCGTGCTCTGGATCATCTGGAGGCAGAAGGAATCCTGTCTGCGATACTTCCCGCCATGCGAGTTCTCGACGTAGGAATGGGAACCGGGATGTTTCTGGAAAAGTTGCGATCTCGTTCGCAGCGAGTGATCGAACCATGGGGAATCGATATCTCAGAGAAGATGGCCAGCATCGCCAGAACCAAGCTGCCTGATCTGGTCTGCGCGATTGATGACGGAGCGAATCTCGATCATCATTTCAATGACGAAAAGTTTAATCTTGTCGCCACTCATTTTGTGACTGGCTTTGTTCCGATTGAGCATATTGCTCCGCGAATCTTCGAGAAGCTGGAAGCCGGTGGCGTTTGGTCATTCGTGGGTGGTACCACAGCGGGTTATGGCGAACTGCAACGTCGGGCAGGCCATCCGCTGTTGAAGTTGCTCTTTGGTCATGGTGCCCCTGACCTGCAGGGCATGATTTGTCCGAACAGTGAACGGGATATCATTGAAGTCCTGAAGAAGAACGGTTTTGAGATTCTGATGTCGGAAACATTCGAGCCGGAGCTGAAGTTCCCTGATTTCGCTTCCTTCATTGAATACGGATATCACGGTGGCTGGCTGACTCCATTCATTGAAGAGATTGGGCTGCATAAAGCGAAACGCTGGCAACAGGCGATTCTGAATCGACTGGTCTTTCCGGTTGTGGACCACCACAGCATTGTTCTCGCCGTAGCGCGTCGACCTGCGTAGCGACCCTTCTTCGACGTGCGGCAGGGCGTCAGCCCTCCGTGCGCCGCGATAGCCGCCATTGCTGCATCCTGTCGCCGTCCAGCGACGCGTGCAGAAACATCCCAGGCAAGACGATTAGCTACAGAGGTCACAGAGAGGAATCGCAGAGGAAACGCGAACGTGTGGAAGCAATAGGTGTACTCAGAAGGCCTTATTCTCTCTTCCCACTGTGTTTCAATCACTGCAATTCCGGACCTCCTCTCCCTGCGTTTCCTCCGTGCTCTCTGTGACCTCTGTGGTGAGAACCGCGATTCAAGAAGACCATTCGGCGGACTCAATGTCTGACCGCTCACCGAATAGCTTGACTGTTTTCTTCTGGAGTTCTGCGATGCGGATTGCCATTGTGGCTGAGGTATTTCTCCCCAAGATCGACGGCGTTGTGGGGCGCACGGTCAATCTTATTCAGCAATTGCTGGCCAACGGGGACGAAGTGATCGTCGTCTGTCCGAAGGTTGCGGAGTACCGAAATTCCCCGGTTCCATTGATCGAGTTTCCCAGTTTTCCGTGTGCCAGTTATCCCGAGTACGCGATCGGTCGCCCTGACCAGCGACTCATCCAGGAACTGAAAGCGTTTCGTCCTGATGTGATTCATTTTCTGAATCCGTTCGCATTTGGGTTTCAGTGTTATGACCTGCTCTGTCGCAGCGATCTACAGCTTCCGGTGTTGTTCTCGTTCCATACCCTCTATGGCGAGTTCGTAAAGCAGTATCGCGGACTGGGAATGCTTTCTCGGCTGTTGTGGTGGCTGATGAAAAGTTATCACAATACGGCCGATCGGAATCTGACCGTCTCTGATTTCATGGCCGACGACCTTCGCAAGCGAGGATTCGAACGAGTTGCACTGTGGCCACCGGCCGTTGACTGCCGTTTGTACAACCCCGAGCGAAAATCTGCAGCAATGCGAAGCCGGCTAAGTGGCAATCATCCGGAATCACCTCTGCTACTGACGGTCTCACGCCTCGCTTCTGAAAAAAATGTCAGCTTTCTGACCGAGGTTCTCGAACGAGTTCCCGAGGCTACACTCGCCATTGTTGGCGGAGGTCCTCAGCGTGATGAACTTGTTCGGCGATTCTCGCGATATAAGGCTCATTTCGTTGGGTACCTTCGTGGCGAAGATCTGGCGGCTGCCTATGCCTCGGCCGATGCTTTTGTCTACGCCTCTGAAACGGAGACGATGGGAAATGTTATCCTCGAAGCGATGGCTTGTGGCTTGCCGGTTATTGCAGCGAATGCGGGCGGAGTGACGAGCCTCGTTCACCATGGCTCGAGCGGGTTCCTGTTTACTCCTCGTAATGCGACTGAAGCCAGCCAGTACGTTGGCGAGATCATCCAGTCGGTCGACCGTCAGGAGCAGATGTCCGCAGCAGCTCTGGAATCGGTTCAGACGAGAACCTGGAGACATTCGAGTGATGAGGTGCGTTCACAGTATCAGCAGGTGATCAGTGAGTTTCAGCTTCTATCGCCGAGCCGGATTGGGAATCGTCGGCCCGGAATGATGGCCACACTTCTGACAAAAGCACTGGTGCGTCTATTTCAGTTGCTGGCACCGGGGAAAACGAAACCTGCGGTCAACATGGAAACCTCACGCATGCATCAGCACGTAAGCTCTGGTGTTTAAGAAGATATCTGAACGTGGAATTCATCAGAAATGAATTCAAATCGCGCTATAGGTTTAACGTTCATGTCCGAGAATTAATGGAGGCTGTCGCGGGATTCGGTATTGCTGGTGTTGAATCTCAGACTTTGTGGTTGGTGGAATCGCGAAACGTCGCCAGCGAGGCAATTCGTCTCATGACAGAGCGATTTGTGCATGTTGCAGTTAGAGAATCTGGTGTTAAATCTGTCGTGATTCCAGGGAGGGCTCAATGAAGACCAGTCGACGGCAAGCGGCCATTAATCAAATGGTCTATTGGGATCGCCAGATTACGTTTCTGATGAACAGAACTTTGAGATGGCGAACAGTCTCACCATTCTTTAGAGTCATTAGTAATCTTGGCAATGGGAAATTCTGGTATGCGTTGATGGTGATCCTGCCGTTGTTCCATGGTCACTATGGAATCAAAGCCGCCCTGCATATGGGGCTGACCGCACTTGTCACGCTTCTGGTTTACAAGTCAGTGAAAGGTGTGACTCAACGACCACGCCCCGGTGCTGTCTACGAGGCGATCATGCAGGGAACTGTCGCTCTGGATGAGTACAGTTTTCCGTCGGGTCATACGATGCATGCCGTTGCATTTTCAGTGATCGCCGTGTCGTGGTTCCCGGCATTGCTGCCACTGCTGCTTGGCTTTACGGTTCTCATCGCAATCTCCCGCGTTGTGCTGGGGCTCCACTATCCAACGGACGTAGTGCTTGGAGCCTTATTCGGCATGCTTATTAGTCAACTGAGCCTGCTGATCGTGGGATAGAAGTTATTCGATGCTGCTCGCCGTAAGTGACGGATCGAAACAAAGCGCAGCTCTTCCGGAGGCGATCGACTTGGTCATGCACGCCGAACAGTCTCAACAGGACGGGCTTCTGTTTTCTGCTTCCGCTCAGGCGAATACCGTTCCTGATCGCGCGGCAGTCTTCAGGCTTGGATTGCAGTCCATGCTAGGCTTGTTCCTCGCGCCGCTCGGTCGAAGCGGAGCAAAGTTTCACAGACCTCTTTCTTGTTCGAGCCGTCTGGAACATGGGCTTATTATCATTCTGCCGGGCATCGAAGGTTGCAGTTCTGTCAATGACAGTATTGCTCGCGGCCTCGTTGCCGGCCAGTTGTCGCACGCGATTCAAATCATCGACTGGCGGCGTTTTCGTCCATGGAACCCGCTGCATCTGGCTATGCA
>CANHVD010000297.1 GCA_947463775.1 Planctomycetaceae bacterium
ATGACCAGGCTGCCGCACTCGCCGCAATAAACCAGGCGGCGCAACATGGCGAATCGTGTCGCCTGATGTTCGTGTGTGTAGGTTCGGTTACCGTGATGGCCCACCACTATTGGCCCAAGGCCAAGATAGTCGCGGTCGAACCCCATCCGCAGAGTTTCGAGCTGATGAACAAGAACACCAGTCACATTCCTGAATCACAGTTGCTCCGGATCAATGCAGCGATTTCGTCCAAGCCTGGAAAGTGCCTGCTATCGTTCCCGGTCTCGAACAGTCGTGTTGCCGATTATGTTCCGGACGTTTGGGAATCGCTCGAGCCGCGGTACCGAGATTTCGGTATCGAGGTTCCGTCACTCACAGTCGAGCAATTCTGGACGCAGGTAACAGACTTCGGGATCGAAGAGGTTGACTTGATCAAGCTTGATTGCGAAGGGGCCGAGTACCTGATCGTCTCCGAACTCTCGGCCTTGGGGCTGATGGACCAAATCGGCTGGATCCGAGGCGAGTGGCACAGCCTCAAAGACAATCTGCTGTTAGCCAATCTCCTGGGCCAGACACACGCGTACAACATCGATCCAAATCATCCGCACTCGGTAGGGATGTTTGTGGCACATCGACTTTAGATTTCGCCGCTCTCGAAAAGCGTTAAACACTGACCTACGCAAAGAACAGACAATGGATCCAAAGCCACGTTCGGGTCCGCGCGCAGCTGGTCATGCTCTAAATCTCCACAAGAGAATGGCCACTGATCGCGGCAGTGGCTGGGGCAGGTTTGTGGCCGAGCACGGCCTCTATTGTTTACCTACCGGGCGGAGGAGAGAATTGACGGAGAAACACCTTGGGAATATTCGTTTGCTTGTCCGTGGTCGCTATTAAAAGACATTGAATCGCGCTCGGGTAGGAATTTCGGCGTAATTCACCCCGATTCGACGGTAATTCGGAAATTCCTCCAACTTTGGTGTCAGATTGCGGCAGTGACCTGAGTTTAGGTTCCCAGGAGAGAATCATGACCGAATTCCCACAAACCCGACTAAGCCTGATCGCCCAAGTCCAATCTCCAGAGGATCGGGAGGCGTGGGAGCAATTCGTGCTGATCTACCGCCCTGTCGTTTATCGCATGGCGCGTCGCCGGGGAATGCAGGACGCGGACGCCCAGGACCTGGTGCAGAGCGTCTTCATGCGCGTGGCCAGTTCCATCCATCGCTGGGAGAAGACGGACCCTGAAACCAAGTTTCGTCACTGGCTGCGGCGGGTCGCTCGAAATACGATCTTCAGCGCTTTGTCTCGGCAGCCCAAAGACGCCGCCGCCGGCGGTTCCGAAATGCTCGATCTGCTTGCCGGCCAACCTAAGAACGAAAAGCTTGTTGAGCAGGAGTTGGCGACCGAAACAATGCGAGAACAGTATCGTCATGCCGCCGCGGTTGTGAAAAAGGATGTTGATCCAGACACCTGGCGGGCATTCGAGCTCACGGTGGTTGGCGGACAATCCTGTGAAAAGGCAGCAGCTCTGCTGGGGAAATCCGCGGGGTCTGTCTACGCAGCTCGAAGTCGCGTCATGCGAAGACTACGCGAACAGGTTACGTGCTTGCAGGAGAATGACCAATGAACTCGAAAGCCAACCGCTGCGACCGTCAGCGCATCGACGAATTCCTGAGGTCGGACCAAATTCAGATCGCAGACGCCGAGCTTGTCTCTCATCTGGATAGCTGTCGTGACTGCAGAGAGTACTTGGAACGGCAGGCTGCTGATGCCGAAAGTTGGAACCGAGCAGCCCACTTACTGCAGGAAACGGAATTCGACCTAGCAAGTTCCATCGAGTACTCCGCTGCAGCAATCGATTTATTGCGTGTCAGCATTCCGACAGCAATCCAAAACGTTCTGGAATCGCTCACCCCTTCGGAAGACCCTCTTCGTCTCGGCCGCCTGGACGGATATGAGATCACAGGTGTCATCGGCGCGGGAGCGATGGGGGTCGTGCTGAAAGCCATCGACCCGGCGCTGGATCGGATCGTGGCGCTGAAGGTCATGGCTCCCCACATCGCCACTCACGCGACGGCCCGGAAACGGTTTGCCAGGGAGGCCAAGGCTGCAGCTGCCGTATTGCATCCCAACGTGATTCCGATCTATGCCGTTTCCAGCGGCGGGGCGATACCCTACCTGGTGATGGCCTATATCCGTGGCGGTTCACTGCAGAAGCGGATCGATCGCGAGGGCGCATTGAACACGGGCGAAATTCTTCGAATCGGATCACAGATTGCCGCAGGCTTGGCGGCCGCCCATGACCAAGGACTCGTGCATCGCGACATCAAACCAGAGAACATTATGCTGGGCGAAGGGGTCGAGCGAGTCACGCTGACCGACTTCGGTCTCGCTCGCAGTGTTGACGACGCCTCGGTCACCCAGCACGGGACCATTGCCGGAACTCCGCAGTACATGTCACCCGAACAGGCTCGCGGTGAGTCCGTCGAGCAGGCAAGCGATCTCTTCAGCCTGGGGAGTGTTCTTTATACGCTTTGCACCGGCCGCGTTCCGTTTCGGGCGGAATCTTCTCACGGTGTGATGAGGAAGATCATCGATGAGGAGCCGGTCCCAATCCGTCAACTGAACCCTGAGATTCCTGAATGGTTATGTGACATTGTGGCTAAGCTCATGGCGAAGGACAAAGCAGCCCGCTTCACTTCGGCAAAGAATGTCCATGCCTTGCTTGAATCCTGCCTCGGTCACGTGCAACAACCTACAGTCATTAAGCTCCCCGAAATTGTTCGTGAGCTTTCTCGATCCAAATCGAATTCCCTACTTCCCCTCATCCTTGGAGTTAGTGCTTTGGCTACTTGTTCGATTTTAGTTTTTTGGTTAAGCGGTGCGCTCGGACTTCCTGTACAGGAACCAGCGTCCCAACCAACGACTGTTGTTGCTCAAGAACCAGCCAAAGCTTCCTCCGCTGAAGCACCGCTGACATGGAAAGCACTGATAGGAAAAGATGTTCCAGAGAACTATCCGACGGAACCATTACAAGCAATCGATGGATTAAACAAGACCGTTGGAAGCTGGGGATTTGCAGGCCAACAACTACAAAGTGGCGAAGAGATTGAGTTCGAAGCTGTCATGCAGGTTCAGGGCGGATTCAACAGCGATACGCTTTCGCTCGGAAGCCAACCCATGTGGCAAATCACCATTCAGTGGCCAGTCAAACAGCCGGAACAAGCCTGGAACTTGACACTGGTCCCCGCTCTCAATCCGGATGGCATTGAGTGGTTGTTGTTTTGTGTTTCGTCAAGCAAAGGGGAGCCAAAGGGCGATTCTGAAAAGCAGTTTTATAAAGGTTCCTGGGATACCGCTTCTCGGAAACTTACATGGACACCCAAGGCACTGTCGGTGCCGGGTGCTGCCTCTGGACCGGATGGAAAAGTGAAAGGTTCCGAGTTTCAGATGATCATCGCGAATAATGGCGGACTCCAGATCAAGAATTTTCAGCAAAATGACACACTTCTGATCTCGGGCCAGTCGGTGGCTCGAATCGGTGAGTACGTCAAACCAGGTTCTGCACTGAAGATGTTGCCCAACGGTTACAAGATGTTCTTCGCAAGTTCGAGTGAAGTGCTTTTGGTGGATAAGGACAACGGCGGAGTTGCTGGGGCTCGCGTCGACAAGATCGGTTGCTCGGGAAACCTGATCTATGGACTGATTACTCAGCGAGATCGCATAGACAAGCCTGAAGACACGCCCGGTTACTTTTGGTTGGATTCAACGAACGGTGAAATCACGAAGGGGATGAAACTCGGTGATTGGCAAGAAACGCTAAAGGCCAAAGGAGTCGAGGAAGTCTTGCTGCTAGCCCCGGAACGCGTCGGCCCGAGATCGTAATGGCATGCCAATGCAGGTCCGCCAGTCTGCCGAGCGAAACATTTCCTTAATCAAGCGAGAGGTGAAGACATGAGAAAACGCGTAGGGACGATCGGAACGATACTCGTTGCAAGCCTGTTCGGTGCAACAGCACAGCAGGTACAACTCCTCGCGATGACTGAAGAAAATTGTTTGGCCACATACCTGCAGGACGGCACTGGAAAAACGTCGGGTGACGAATCCTCGCCGCTGTCAGCCGAATCAGTAAAGCGTCTGAAAGACATTGCGACTGGCCAGTATCAGATTACGCCATCACGCGAGGATGTGTCGCTAGTGCTACGGGCACTGCATGATAAGGAAGCAACCATCAGCAGTCTGGCTTGCCTTGCCGTGGAAAAGATGGCCTCGAAGAAGCTATTCACACCGGAAGACATGAAAGTGCTCTGGGAAGGTCTTCGCCCGAAGCTGCGCAGCCAGAACAAGGACGCCAGCGAATGGTCCGCTCGTGGTTTGGGGGCGCTGTGCCGGGATACTGAACTCGTCTCGGGTGCGATTCTGGACGGGGCGTTCGAAGAGACATTGCTGATGGTCAGCGACAACAACACGGAGATGCGGCTTCGCGGTGCGGTACTATCCCGTGATCTTGTGAAACGTCTCCCGAAGGACCGGCTTGAGAAACTCGTTCGAACGCTTATCACCAGCCCCCCAGTGGCAGCGGAGGATCAGAAAGGGATCGACAATTCAGAAGCACACATTAGCCGTATAGTAACTCAATCGCTCATTTCTGCCGCATCCAGGATTGAAACGGAGTCGCTCGCAAACGAGATGGCATTGCGGTTGCTTGCCGTAAGCGATCCACCTACAGAGCTTGGTGAGCTTGGGAGATGGGAAGGGCTCGCTTATCTTGCGGGCAAAACTGACAAAGAGACGCGCGAACAGATCGTAGCGTCAATTTTAGCGGCGGTCGCTGATAACGAGTTGAATTATATGCGCACCTCGGGCGTGATTTCGCCGTTGAAACATCACGGCGCTGATGGGTTGGCGATCCTGTCGTCATTTCTGACGCTGGAAGAAATCGAAAGGGCCGAGCAGGCTATTCCACCCCAGCCGACTGGTGAAAAGAAGACGATTCACGATTCATTGGAACATTTTGCGTCGATGTATGGAGCGGCTAAGGACGCGTTGGCAGCGCGGAAGTTGGAACTCCAGAAAAAGATGAAACCCGCGATGCGAGTGGAAGAAGATCTCGCGTTCTTCGAAAAGAAATACAAGATGAAGATCACCGGCGTGAAACCCAAGGGTGAGTATTCCGACCCCGACCAGTTCTACTCCGCCATCGCCAAGGAGTTGGGAATTCCCGAGATCGCGTGGCAGGCGGCATCAGAGAAGTTCGGATGGAGGAAGGATGACGGCAGGCATACCTTTGCCATGCTGAAAGGTGGCCCCATTGCCCGGCCATCGATAGGCTTTGAGCTGGTCGATTGTCTCCGGAGCAATGCCTGTAATTTCCTTGCCGAGCTCCCGTGCAAAGAGTCGGCAGAAATGCTCGGCCAGCAACTCGACGTCATCTCCGCGATCTCGCAGCGGAGGAAGGGTGATCGTATAGACATTCAAGCGATAGAACAGGTCGCCTCGGAAATCCCCCTTCTCGATCATTGCCTTAAGATCTCGATTCGTTGCACCAATCAATCGAACATCGGTTCGAATTGACTCAGCACCGCCAACGCGTTCAAACTGCTGATCCTGCAGAACTCGCAGCACCTTGGTCTGAGTCAGCGGCGTCATATCCCCAATCTCGTCCATGAACAATGTACCGCCTGAGCACTGTTCAAACCTGCCAATTCGTTTGCGATCAGCTCCGCTAAAGGATCCTTTTTCGTGACCGAAGAGTTCACTCTCCAGCAGGTTTTCCGGAATGGCCGCGCAGTTGATCGCGAGAAACGTCTTTTTGGCTCGCTGACTGTAATTATAAATCGCGCGGGCGATCACCTCTTTGCCCGTTCCGCTTTCGCCAAGAATCAGGACAGTGACGTTCTGGGACGCGACGCGTCCGATAGCTCGATAGACTTCCTGCATTGCGGGGCAATGACCGATCAGCAGGTCGCCGCTGGTGTCGGCCGGGTGGTCTGTGGGGATTTTTGCCGGCCTCCTCATGAGCCGACTGGTTTCTGCAGCGGACTGAACAAGTGGAAGCAGTGTCTCGGGACCAAACGGCTTCAGAATGTATTCGAAGGCACCGGCCTGCATGGCATGAATTGCCGTGTCCGCCGTACCCTGGCCAGTCATAAGAATCACGGGAACTCGAGCATCGGCTTTCTGAAACTGCTGAAACAAATCGAGACCTGACACGTCCGGAAGGCGAATATCTGCCAGTACGACGTCGGGCGATTTCACACGGAATAATGCCAAACCATCGGCAGCATTCGTTGCAGTGATCAATTCATACTGCGGATTTGGAAACGCATAACGAAAACATTCCAGGATCAATTGTTCATCGTCAATTACCAGCAATTTGATCATAGGAAACAACACTCCGACTTCCCGGCAAGCTACCTGACTCTAGTCTACCGAAACACTGCGAGAACATATCTGAATCATGGTCTCGCCAGAGTTAACAAACATCAAAACAGAATAATACGGAATACGTCGAGATCCATGCGAGACCTATCAAGATCCCTTTTGCTCCAGCACCAGTTGAATTGCTTTAAGAAGCTGTTCATCGCTGTACGGTTTCGAAAGAAACGCCGCAGTGGATTCAATGCTGCCCTTGCCATGTTCGGGTTTTTTCAGTCCACTGCTGGCGATAACAGGAATGTCCGGACGAATTGACCTCAACACCCTAATCGTGTCGCTGCCATCAAGTTCCGGCATCATCATATCCACAATCACGACACGGATCGCGGAAGACTGCTTTTGGAACAATGCAATCCCCGCAGCACCACTGCTTGCCGTCTGTACGACATAACCGTGAATTTCAAGAGTCGTTTTGGCAACCTGAAGAATCGAGTTTTCGTCGTCGATCAGCAGGATACACTTTCCGTCACCTTTAGGCAGTGAGGGAGCATCAGGGACCAGGGTAGTATCCACACTTTCATCGTTGGCAGGCAGATAGAAAGTAAACTTGGTACCGTTTCCTGGTTCGCTGTAAACAGTAAAACTGCCTCCATGGCTTTTCACTATTCCCATGCATGTCGCCAGCCCCAGTCCTGTTCCTTTGCCTTGTTCCTTGGTGGTGAAAAACG
>CANHVD010000298.1 GCA_947463775.1 Planctomycetaceae bacterium
GTATCCCTTGTGACGGCAGGCATCGAGGTCGGGGCCATGTATGAAAGTTCCGGGACGAGCGAAAGTCCGGGACGGTACTTCTACGCCAATGTGAACGAAGACATTGTGGGCGTAACCTCCGCTAATCGACAATATGATGGCGCATGGCATACAGACTGCATTGCTCGGCCCATACAGTTTCGCATCAGAGTCTTCGACAGTAGCTTTGAAATGCAGGCCAACGGCATCAATCTTCCGGTAGTGCCAACAAACACCTTCGTGGGCAGTCCGAGATTTCTTCTCGGCGGTTCAAAGAGACTTCTCGATAAAGGAGCTGTTCGAATCAGCGATGTGCGAATACATCGCCTTGAGGTAGAACGGCCCGATGGCGAATCGACCGATGCCAGCGCGTGGCAGTCATATTACGAATCAATCGTTGCATTCGACACCGGCGATTCGCACGCCTTGTTTGAACTGGCCTCACTCTACGCTGCTGCAGAAGAATGGCCGAGAGCCGCATCATGCCTGAAGAAGGCATCCGAGAATGGACCCTTTTCATTTGAAAGAATTGATTTGCTGCTGACGATCAGTATGGCAACGAGCAACTTCGTCGACGCAAAACCCATGATCGAAGCAGCCATGGAGAGATTCCCGGAACAACCTGAGTACGCTGAAATGATGACATGGATCTGCGCCACGGCATCAGACGAGAAACTCAGGGATGCGCAGCGAGCCGTGGAACTTGCAACACGCCTTGTGAAGAATGAACATTCTCTGTCCTGGAAAGGGCACCGAGCCATTGCGGCCGCATTCGCTGAAAACGAAAACTTCGCAGAAGCTGTCCTGCAAATGGAACAAGCACTGACAAAAGCCCCGGAAAGCCAGAAAGAAGAGATTTCTGCCATGCTCCGGCAACTAACCGAGAAGCAGCCCATTAGAACGACTCCGTCCGAATAAGAACCGACGGAGACAACCCGCGTGGTTCGGAGATGCCGATAATGAGTTGCAGTCAACAGATCATCATTCACGAACGATGATTCCAAATTGCGCACAGATCGGTGGCGTGAATCATCTGAGTTTCACCGGCGGCCGCCACGATGCGATATCATGAGCCTGCGATGTAAGTCTTCCGCCCCGATCGCAATCATTCAAACTCCGCACGGAAGATCGCCTTCCGGAGCTATCTTTGGCATCCGACGATTCGTGATTGTTTGCTTTGCATTTCCGATTATGGTGAAGGCTGATAACAGAGATCTTTACGACTGTGACGACTGGTCCGGTTAGTGCGAACGTGCGGAGTTTATCGACCGAGTAAATCTGTTGAGCCTGTGCCTCACGTAAACCCTGCCGGAGAATTCATGCTGCCAAAAGACTACGGGCTATGTTCAACGAGGACGCTTCCAGGCTTTTTCGTATCCCGGGGTCTGTTCCGGTTCGAAAACACCAGGCGTTTCTCGGAAACAAATTATGTCCAGCATCAAGACCAACTCCGCAGATTCAGTCCTCGACGAAATCCGATCAACGATTGCCTCGTTTGAGTCGCTCCGAAGTTCCGGCGGACTGCAACGAGTCGCGACGTTGGAAACTCCGGCTCCGGCTACGGCGAATCCGTTTGCTTCACTGCTCGCAACCGCAACTCCTGCGAAGGATGCACCACTGCCGCAAGTCCATACGCCGGTTACATCTGCTGCCGCGGTTCCTTCAAAACTACCCAACGCCTCATTCTTGACCTCGCCTCCGAGCGAGTTCTCTGGCCGTCCAGCCAGCGAATCCAGCTCACGAAAAGCCGCCCAGAATCAAGACGACGACTATAAACCAGTCCGTGGTCCCGCAAAGTCCATGGTCACAGTCCGTGCGGTCGACAAGACAGCGAAGATTATGATCGTGGACGATGAGCCACTGAACGTCATGACTTTTCGTCAGCACCTGAAGATGGAAGGCTACGAAAAGTTTGTCACAACAAGTGATGCCAGAGAAGCTTTGCATCTTCTGCGAAATGAATTGCCTGACGTATTACTTCTGGATATTCGGATGCCGGAGGTCAGCGGCCTCGACATTCTTCGAGTGATCGGCCTCGACCCGATTCTTCAGCATATCCCGGTACTGATCCTGACTGCTGCCTCTGACCCAGCCACTCGAAAGCAAGCCCTGGATCTGGGCGCGAGTGACTTTCTGCAGAAGCCAATTGATCCCAACGAACTCCTGCCACGCGTTCGAAATGCTGTTGTGATCAAGAAGCATTACGACATGGCTTCAAGTGAAGCTGCTCGCCTTGAACAACAGGTTGAACGTCGAACTCGCCAGCTCGAAGCAACTCGCCAGCAATTGATTCTCTGTCTCGCTCGTGCTGCTGAACATCGTGACAACGATACCGGGAACCACGTAATTCGAGTTGGGCGGTACACAGCCATCATTGCGAAACAGATGGGCTATCCGGAAAACCGCCTCGAAATGCTGGAACAGGCGGCCCAACTGCATGACGTGGGTAAGATTGGTATCCCGGACTCGATCCTGTTCAAACCGGGCAAGCTCGGATTCGACGAATACGAGCTGATGAAAAAGCATTGCGCTCTGGGTCGGCAAATCATCGAGCCGATCTCCGAAAAAGAATGGAACATTCTTAAGACTCATACCCGAATCGGAGAGAGCATGCTGCACGTTCGGTCATCATCGCTGCTGATGCTGGCTGCTCGAATCGCACAGACTCATCACGAACGCTGGGACGGCAAGGGCTATCCGCTCGGTTTGCTGGGCGACGACATTCCTCTCGAAGGCCGAATTGTTGCAGTCGCTGACGTGTTTGATGCGTTGTCCAGCAAACGGCCTTACAAGGATCCGTTCCCTCGAGAGAAATGTTTTGACATCCTTCGGGAAGGCCGTGGCACGCAATTTGATCCGGCTGTCATTGATGCGTTCTTTGACTGTTCAGAAGAAATCGTTGAGATTCAACTGTTGCTGATGGACGAAGAAGATCGCATTCCGAAGGGCGAATGGGAAAATCTCGCTCAGTCGGTAGCAAAAGGCTGATCGCATTCCTGCATTCGGGGAGCAGAATCTTTTCCTGCACGGCCATCCGTTGCTTTTTGGGAGACCATTGAGCGACAATGAGAAGCTCGCCACACGGTGCGCCAATCATTTGACCAGGCCACGCAGGAACTTGAAATGTCTCTCCGTTCAAAACTGACCTTGCTTTGCTTCTGTCTGCTCCTTGCCACTGTCGCTGGTAAGTCCATTCCTGCTGGACAGTCGCAACCAGATGAAAAGAACGCTGCTCCTGCGCCGTCAGGCAACAAGGGTGAGACAAAATCACCGGGCCTGGATCAGGAAGTTTTTTTTCGAGACAAGGTACTGCCTCTGCTCGAATCGCGCTGCTTTGAGTGCCATGGTGACGATGGTGAAGTGGAGGGGGAACTCCGTTTGACGTCGCGAAAGGCCATGTTGACAGGTGGCGAAAGTGGCCCGGTCATTGTGCCATCCGATCCCGAGAAGAGCCTGCTGATTCAGGCAGTCCGCTACGAATCTTTTCAGATGCCTCCGCGCAACAAGATGCCGGACGCAGAGATCGAAATTCTGGTGCAATGGATCAAGGACGGCGCTGTCTGGCCGGCAGACATGGAAAAATCCACTGCTCCCGTTGGAAAGTCCGAGTTCCCGCTGCAGGAACGGATCGCTTCTCACTGGGCCTGGAAAAAAATTGTGCGGCCGGAAGTACCGAAGGTCAAAAACACAGAATGGTCGGACGGAGAAATCGATCAATTTCTGCTGTCGAAACTGGAGCATGTCGATCTCTCACCCGCGCCCGAAGCGGACCGAAAAACGATTCTGCGGCGACTCAGCTTTGACATTGTGGGACTTCCTCCGACGATCGAACAGCAGGATCGATTTCTAAATGATCCTGCGGAAACATCTGTAGCGATGGAGAAGATTGTTGATGAACTCCTGGCATCCCCGCATTTCGGTGAACGATGGGCTCGACATTGGCTGGATCTGATGCGTTATGCAGAAACACTGGGCCATGAATTCGACTATCCGCTTCCGTATGCTTGGAGATACAGAGATTACGTGATCCGCGCCTTGAACAGTGATGTTCCGTACAATCAGTTTGTGCGCGAGCACATTGCAGGCGACCTCATGGAGAATCCTCGCCGACATCCGGAGTTGGGATTCAACGAGTCCATCATTGCCACTGGATTTTGGTATCTCTGTGAAGATAAACACGCGCCTGTGGATGTCAAGGCCGAAGAAGCCTCGCGAATTGACAATCAGATTGACGTCTTTGGGAAATCATTCCTTGGCCTGACGATCGCCTGTGCCCGATGTCATGACCACAAGTTTGATGCGATCACGGCTGCTGATTATTACGCTCTTTCAGGTTTTCTTCAGAGTTCACGGCGTCGCGTTGAGTGGCTTGACTCTCACAACGAGACCGCACAGCTCACCGAACTGCTTAACTCCTCTCGAAACAACGTTGCGCAGAAAATTCAGAGCGGGCTTGAAGAGCTCACAACTCAGCAGCTTGAGCTGATGCTGGCTGATGCGATGAAGCCTGCCGCTGGAGAAAACGAAGATCAGCGAATTGCGACGTTGCGAGCGATCCTTCAGGACCCTCGCTCGAAAGACCTGAATCATCCCTTGTCACTGCTGGCGGCCTTCGCTCAGTCGCCAAATGAACAGACTCCGGAAGATAGAATTCAACAATGGATCAAAAGACGCAACGACGCCGTTTTGACCTTGAATCCCGCCGGGAAGACTGCTCCAGAAGGCTGGATTGAAACCTCTACGGGATCGCCGACAGTCGTTGCGGCAAACCTGCGTGATGGCCTGCCTTCCGGATGGCGTGTGTTCGGGGCGGCCTTTGCTCATCTTTCACCCGATCTTTCAGGCGTTGCATCGGATCCGCCCCGCGAGGACTTAAAAGACGGACATCATTTGGCGTTGTCGATCTTACGAGCAGACAGCAACAGTTTTGTGGCTGATTCGCCAAAGTCGGTCAGTTCCGGAGTTCTGTCCCCCAAACTCAGAGGCCAGCTGCATTCACCGGAATTCGTGCTCACACATCCGGAGATTCAGATTCTTGCCGCCGGCCGAAACTCACGAGTCCGGCTGTGTATTGACGGCTATGTGATGAACGAATTCACGGAGCTATTGTTTGGTGGCTGTCGTCAGCCAATCGATACCGATGGCCAGTTTCGCTGGATTCGGATCGCAGGCGACGTCAAACGGTACATGGGACATCGATGCCACCTTGAATTTCTGGACGAGGGAGATGGCTGGGTTGCTGTGCGTGAAGTTCGTCTGATGGGTAATCCTGACGAAGCTCCTGTAACTCCGCAGGAAATCTGCAGCACGAACATCAACCTCCCGCTCGTGGCTGAAAACAATATCAGCCAGATCCTGCATAACATGGTGGAAGAGCTCAAGAACGATTCGGAATGGATCTCCGTGGCGACAACAGCAAAACTGTTTTCTCCCGAAGATAACGCAGGGTTTGAAAGCGCCACCCAGCAATGGCAATCCTTGCTGGAACGTCCTCAACCCGGTGATCCCGTGCTTGTGATGTGTGACGGAACCGGCGAAGACGAGTACTTGTTTATTCGCGGTAACCATAATAACCGAGGCCCCACGGTTGGCAGACATCTTCTCACAGCGCTCGATGCAGCTCAGCCTCTTGTTGAGGCCTCTGGAAGTGGCCGAAGAGAGTTGGTCGACCGACTACTCTCCGACGACAATCCATTTCCCGCGAGAGTAATGGTGAACCGAATCTGGCAACATCTTTACGGGCGAGGCATTGTGGCCAGCTCAGACAATTTCGGAGTGCTTGGTGAGGCACCTACACACCCGGAATTGCTCGATTATCTGACTGATGAATTTCGGACAGATGGCTGGTCTCTGAAACGCCTGATTCGGCGCCTCGTTCTCACGCGTACGTATCGCATGAGCAGTCAGCGGAATGAACTGGCAGAACAAAAGGATCCTTTGAATCTTCTGCTGCACCGATATTCTGTACGACGCCTGGAAGCTGAAGTCCTGCGAGACGCCATGCTGAGCGTTTCAGGACGGCTGGATGAGACTCTGTTTGGCCCCTCAATCCCGGTTCATTTGAATAGCTTTATGCAAGGACGAGGACGACCGGGACAATCGGGACCACTGGATGGTGCAGGACGACGAAGCATCTACCAGGGTGTCAATCGGAACTTCCTGAACCCTTTTATGCTGACGTTTGATACACCCCAGCCTGCCACTGCTGTTGGTCGACGCAGCGTATCGAATGTCCCTGCTCAGGCACTGATGCTGATGAATAATGAATTCGTCCATCAGCAGTCGTCAGTCTGGGCCGCGCGACTCCTGAAGGAAGTACCATCGGGAGGCGATGACATTTTGCGTACCGCGTTTCGACAGGCCATGAGCCGTATCCCGACTCCGGAAGAGCTGACTGCTTTTCAGGAGTTTTCAAAGGCTGTGGCGGCAGAGCGGAATCTACCTCAGGAAAACTGTCTAACCAATCCTGATGTTTTGACAGATGTGTGTCATGTGCTGCTGAACCAAAAAGAGTTCCTGTTCATCAACTAGTCGCCAACTCTTTTGAATCGGTTCATACCGAAGTGCAAAGAGTAAAGAGTTACAAATTCATAGCAGGCGATGCTTTCTTGCGAAGACAGCAGCCCTGCATTCATGGAATCAAGGATGTCGTCAGACCGAATTCATGACCAACAGCCGAATGTCGAATCTACGGAACCGGCAAATGTCGTGGCGTGGGCCGGAATTCTCTTTGGGATTGTTGCCGCAATTCTTTACGGCGTGTTGTTTCTCATGCTGCACGAACTGCCTTCGTCCCGGCAGGAACTAACAGATATAACAGCCAACGCCCCGGCTCTGACGAGACTTCTGGTGGTTGGCGGCAGTGCCGGACTTCTCAACATTGTTTCGCTTATTCTCTGCCTGACGGGATACGTCATTCAAGGACGGTCACGATTCGAAGCAATTGCCGGAACCGCTGTTTCAGGATTGATGCTTCTTGCAGTATTCTCCGTGATTATCGTCAGCCTCTTGCTTACAGCCTGAATAGACTCCTCGGAGTTGACACAATGCCCA
>CANHVD010000299.1 GCA_947463775.1 Planctomycetaceae bacterium
ATCGCTTCCGCCAGAATCTCTCACTGCAACTGAAGCCGCTCGATGATTCGCGGAGTTGTCGTTCGATCGTCCCACATAAAGAGTATACCCCGGCGGTTCTCCCCAGCACGGTGTCAGCGTGTAGATCTGAGGACTGAGGCCAGTCAGACTGCACGCGGTTCGCACGGACTCCACGACCTGGGACTCTGCAATCTTTTCTCCAGTGATGCTGGAAATATGCGCGCCTTTGTGGCGGAACTCAAGGATCGGAGTGGTGCCATAAAAGCCTACGCAGCGCACTACGTCCTGAATGTTGTAACGATACAACCCGGAACTGGTCGTCAGCAGAATAAAGTACTCACGCCCTTCTTCCAGTTCATGAGCTTCCAGAACAACAGGCTGAGTCGACTCTGATTCTCCGACCGGAATAAACTCGAAGAAGTGCGTTTGAACTTCAAGGATGCCGGCTGCACTGTTGTCTTCCAGAGGAAGCGTCATTCGCCCTTCGCTGGCATGCAGTCCATGGTCACGGACAGGCACATCATCAAACTGCTGTTTCAACCGAGGAATATAGGCGGCCGCACTTCCGCCGCACCAAACTCCAAGCACACCCAGCATCGGCCAGCATGATCGCGGGCGAAAGCCACCGTGCTCTTGAACGATACTCTCAAGGACACTGGCTCGCGCACGATTCGCTCGCAGGCGTTTTCGCATGAGACCACGAATAGACTCGGGCAGTTCACAGCCACTGAGGCCACCATCGCGAATGTCACGAATCAATGACTCAGCATGCTGATTGGCGTGATCAAGCAGCTGCAGTAAGGTGCTGGGATTTGCAGTAATCAGCATCCCGACATAAGGATCAGCCAACGCCATTCTGAGAATTGTATAGCGTTTGGCCTCAGCATCACCAATCTCTGCCACAGCAGAAGGAACCGTATACAACGTACGGATGATGGTGCTCTGCATGGCGGCCACCAGTCCGCTGATATTGCCGCACGGAGTCCCACCCGGCGTCGAAAATCTGCGATGACTGCTGCTGATCTGCACGATGTTCAGTTTCTGCAGTCGAGCATGCTCTGAATACGTCCCGATCCCCCACATTTGCCAGCCACGGCGATAATCATGCAGGAACCGATCCGTAACCGGGATCAGCTTTGACTCAGATGTCGTACCGCTTGTCACGGCAAACATCTGCAGTCGGTTAGCACTTCCCAGCAACGCCTGATGCTCCCCTGCAGCAACACGCTGAACGTAGGGTCGCACGAGTTCATAGTCAGCAACAGGGACAGCGTTTCGGAATTCGCTGAGTGACATCCCCGAGGACAGGCGACGATCGCGTGAAAACTGGCTGTCATGATTCAACTGCAACAGGCCACGAAGCACTGCCTGCTGACTGTCTCGACAACCCACCCTGGCCGCCGCCAAAAACTCGCGCTGCGATTGACGCATTCGGCGACGGAGAAATGTTCCGGCCGCAGCACGCATTCGATAAGCCAGCGGAATCTTACTCATCACGGTCCCTGGGCTGCGAATCCAGCGATCTTTACTTTAAACATGAAACGCCCAACAACAAAAAAGGCATCTCCGAACGATACGTTCAGAAATGCCTTCCAGTGTTTCATCCAAGCAGGCAAAGTAAGACTACTTCTTGCCGCCCTTTGCGGCTCCCTTGGCCGCACCCTTCGCTGGAGTTGCTGCTGCTGCACCTTCTTCAGCGGTCTTCTTCTTCTTCTTGCCAAGCAGAGCCTTCGCGACTCGAACTTTCGGAAGCCCCAGAGGACTACGTCCGGTGGCAAAGCGGTCTTCTTCAATCAACCTTGCAATTCGCTCACCGCGCGTCAGCACGTTACGAGATCGAGAAAGGCCAAGTCGAGTCCTGAGAGTCTTGTCAACTGACACGTGAACGCTCCAATCGCACTCTGAATTCAAAATTGCCTCGAAACAAATCCTTGCTTCGAAGACCGGGTATCGAAAAATTGTCCCAGTTCCACGGCCAACCAGTTACAACATCGGACCGGGAAAGTTGGGGAGTGTATCGACAAAACATCCGCTTCTCAACCACGCCTTTGCCACTTTTCCCACTGAAAATCAACGTAATCAGTGGAAAATGCTGCAGAAACTGGTTCCAGACTGCCTGGTCAGAAAAAAAATCCTGAGAAAACCGGGCTGCCGCGACCGTCAACCACTCACTAGATGGGGAATGACCATCGCCTCAACGCTCGAGGAATCTGACAACAAGACCGCTCGAAAACAATCGATCTCTGGACGGTATTCTCCCTCTTCTGGCGTTTCAGGCCGGATGAACCAGCCAGTATGCCTCTCACGACCACTTTCTATGCCTGTAGATGCCGTCGCAGTTCAGCGTGTCGTCCCCGATCCGGCCAGCATTCAGTTCTCAATTTGAATTACCAGGCCGACTGAACCACATAGCCCATTGAACCATAAAGCCGACTGGAGTGGGTTCCATGAACGAAATCAACAGCCTCAAACTTATCGACCAATCTGGTCCAGTGCCATGGAGGCTCGGTAATCGGCTCGCGATTCAAAGTAAAGCTTCAAAGCGTCAACATACTTCTCAGCCGATTCGACAGCATACTGTTCGCGAAGAGTCACTTTGAGAAGGTCAGAGGCACCTTTCTCCTGATTCGTGCGTTCTCGCGCTGCCAGATCCTCGGCATGCTTAAGCGATTCCTGAGAACTCACAACCTGGTCCCACGCTGATTTCAATGCCGCATGTGCCATCTGAACATCGACGCTAATCTTGTCGCCCGTGATCCGGCGTTTGGCAGACAGCTGAGCCAACTTGCCCTGAAGTTCCGTCATCTTGCCTCGAGCTTTTCGCCGCTGCATGGGAACATCAAGATAGATCGAGGCTTCGCTTTCGTAAGGTGACTTGTCTCGCTTGGAGCTTGTTGGTTCACCGATATCCTGAGATCCCCAGACGACAGCGTTGAGTTCCGGCTGAAGCTGATTGGTGGCTTCGTTGTAATCAATTTGCGTCTGCTGTCGCAGCAGATCCAGCATGCGAAGTTCCGGGCGATTCGAAAGAGCTGTCTGAATGTCCTGATCCAGTTGCAACTCATCGACAGGAGAAGGATCAGGAAATCCGGGCAGCTGCTTCTCCATCGGAACAATCGGTTTTCCTGAGCCATCACGCAGATACACTGACAACTTGGCCGCCGTTTGTTCCATCTTGCGTCGAGTATCAGCGGCCTTGGCCTTTCGAATCGCAACGAGTCGCAGGTTGTCCGTCAGTTCAGGAGGATCCACAAGTCCGGCGTTCACTTGTGATTCAATTCTGTTCGTGCGTTCTTCTGCCAGAACCAAAACTCGTGTGGCGATTTGATGGTATTCCCCGGCAGCAACCCAGTCCCAATAGCCATACGAAGCGTCCTGAACGTAGCCGATCAACTGAGCCTGAATATCCGGCTCTGCCATGCTGCGTTCGTAACCGGATTTCCACAGCTCAGCACGACGAGCATCGATGGTACGATTGCGGGCCAGAGGAACCTGCACCCCCGCCTTGAATTCACCCGCACCGTTGGTTTGTCGTTCCAGATACCAAGGCTGAAAATCTCCACGACCAATACGATAGCCCGCGAAAACTTCACCACCCCAGTATGTTGGCTGCACGATCCCAAGGCTCTGACGATAGTTCTCATAGAAGCCCTGCGGCCCGTTCTCACTGGCCCCCTTCAACTTGGTATCAAAAGCGCCCGAGGCACCGATCTGCTGCCCCAGTGCAATATTGCGGTTGTAGAAAGCGGCCTGCAGCAGCGGGTAGCTACTGTAGACCGATGCCAGCACTTCATCGAATGCGACGTCTTCGTCATTGGTTGTGTCAGTGGAGGCTGGCGTCTCTTCCGGAGAGTTCAGCGACACCAGCATCATCTCAGAATTCGCGTCGTCGGAGACGGACTCATTCTCCCCTGCGGTGCTATCCGAGGCCGCAGAATTCTCCAGCTCGGTGACGGATGATTCGGTGTCGGCTCCGGGGTTCGTATCGGCAGCCTCCGATGCGGGGCTGTTCTTACCTCGACTCGCCAAAGCAGGCGAGACCGTATCCTCCTCGGTATCGGCAACCGACTGAATGGTCGGCGCGTACTCCTTTGTGGAGGCCTTCGCAGCAAGCGGAAGGCGAACGTTTTTGCTACCAGCACAACCCGGCAGCAGTAAAAGCACAATGGTGATTCGGCAGAAATTGCTCATGAACGATCGTCATCCGTGACAGGTCTGTTCGAGCGAAAAGGGCTCTCCTGTATCTTCGGATGCGGCGACTGCGTTGCTGATTCCTGGCGTGACCCGGTTCTTCGAATTCAGAGTTGCGCTGACCGGAATCATTACGTAGGGCAGAACCGTCAGAGTTCAACCCGGGCTGAGGCAGAATGAACGTTTCTGCTTCTATGGTTATCATAGTTCGAAGCAGGAGCGGAAACGTCCATCGCGGTTGGCACATGGACATATTCCGCGAACCAAAGAAGGGCGCAGAACTGGTTTCTTCTGACGCGATGATCTGACGCCCTGTTACTTGCCTTCTTCCTTACCGCCTGCCTTCTGGTTCTTTGTCGAGTCTACTTCCACGGTCGGTGGGAAGCCGTTCAGCTTTCGCCAGACTTCAAACCATAGTGGCACCTGTTCCAGCAGGACCCAACCATTCGCGCGAACGCCCTGACGGAGAAATCGTTCTTCAGGCCATTTCACGGTTTCCGTTGAATCGGGAAGAATCTGGCAGCGAAACTTGCCTTTGCCATTGTCCACCATATCAACAGAAACGACCGTTCCACCAAACGTTCCGACCGCGACGGACGGCCATCCCGCGAACTGAATTGCAGGCCATCCTTCAAACTGTAAACGCACGTGTCGTCCTGCTTCAACAAGCGGTGCATCGTTACCATCCAGCCAGATCTGCACAGCTCGATCTTCCGTGTATGGCACCAGCGTGCAGATTGGATCGCCTTCTTTAACCAGTTGAGAGCCCCCATTGGAGCTGATATGAACAACGTAGCCATCGAACGGCGCGGTAATCATCAGTTGAGTATTCTGCCGTGCGACTTTGTTCTCCATGTCGTGTAGTTCTTTGTCCGCCTTCGACACTTCCGCTTTTGCTTTATCCAGGGCACCTTCGTAATAGCTGACGTCGGCGGCGGCCTTGTGAATATAGGCTTCACGGTCGCTTTTTTTGCCTCTCAGGTCCGCTCGTGCCGCAGACAGGTTGGCCATTTCTTCTTTCTCTTTGCCCTCAGATTCCGCGAGCTTTCTTTGGATCTCCTGCAGCTTTTCGAGAGCGATGTTGCCGGCCGCCTGAAGCTCAGTGGCTCGATCAAACGCTGCCTTTACCTGGGGAACGGCGGCTGCGGCGATCGCAAGTTTCTGTTCAGCAGCGGACACCTTCTCCTCCGCCGACTGGACATACGCATTCTGAGCTGTTTCGATCTCTGTCTGAACTCGACGATAGGCATTGAGCTGGCCCTCTGTTGCCTCCACGATCTTTCTGGAAGACTCCAGAATCGCAGTCGTGTTCACCAATTGTCCCTGGAGTCGGTCGGCGTATAGATCGTCGATGTCACGAATCTCGGCAATAAAGTCGCCCTTGGCGACTCGGGAATTCTCCACAAGGTCTGGGTTCCAGCGAACGATGCGTCCTTTGATGGTTGCTTCCAGAGTTTGCTGACGTTCGCTGGGAGCGTAGGCGACAACGTAGCCTTCTCCAGTGATTGTCTGCTGCCATGGGGCAAACATCATCAGACCAATTGTGGTCAGCAGCATAATCAGCAGAACAACAGCAATTCGCCGCGCCTGCCGGGAGGAGCGAGCAAGCTGGAGCGAAGGCATTAGCGCCTCGCTGTAGGCCACAGGTGTCAGAATCGATCGGCGTTGTGATTTTGCAGGAGCTGTCATTGTGCTTCCCTTTCCTGATACTCTGAGGTCAGCATCACGACGTTTTTCATCATGGCTTTCAGGTTATCGCGATTCGTGACAAGGACAATCGATCGCTCCGCGTCTGCATTCAGCAGAGCTTCCAGAATTCTTTGCGATTCTTCGTCAGCCATGGTGTCGAGGAGTTCGTCAATCAGCAGGATTCGAGGATTGGCGGCCAGCGTACGGGCCAGCATCATCCGACGAAGTTGCGCACAAGTTAATGGCGTCCCTGTGGCATTGAGTGGAGTCTCAAGGCCATTGGGAAGCCGTTGAATTACAGGCATCAGCCCCACAATCTCAGCCGCAGTTCTGACATCATTGATGCTGATGTCAGGACGCTCCAGATGAATATTCTCCAGAATCGTTCCGTCAAAAATCTCGACATCCCTGGCCAGAGCGACTTGTCGCCGGAGAACATCCGGACGTACGTCGCGCGGGTCAACTCCGTTGAGGCGAAGTGAACCTGAGGATGGTTCGCGCAGTCCAAACAGCAGGTCCAGAAGCAGGCTCTTTCCGGCACCACTTTCTCCCGTCAAAACGACATGTTGCCCCGGGGCAATTTTCAGCGACACATTGTGCAGCATTTCCCTGCCGTCCGCGAGGTGATAGCAGACCTGATCGACGACGATTCCCGAGTATTCTGGTGAAGTGGCTTCGGGTAACGTCAGCAGGCCATCTGTTCGCTCCGTCGGCAGGTCCAGAAGAACGCCCAACTTGTCGATCGACGCCATCAGATCATAGAAGCTCTCAATATGCTTCCCGAGTTTCGCAAAGGAACCAACAACGACCGCGACGATCAATTCCGCAGCAACCAGTTGCCCAAGAGATAGCTGGTTGCTTATCACAAGCCATCCACCAATGGCCAGCAAAGCGGTGCTAGCCAGCGCCTGCAGCAGCAGCAGAAACAGAATTTGGCGCATAAGCACTTTGAAGTGCTTTTTTCGCGCGGTCAGGTAATTGAAAACCAGTTGGTCAGAACGCTCCAGAGCGAATTCCGAGGCACCGTCATAGCGAAAGGTCGTACGACAGCGAGCCAGGTCTTCAAGCCATGCGGCCATCGCGTACTTTGTTTTCGATTCCTTGATGCTGGTCTTCACTGCACCGCGTCCGAGCACGAACATGCCAAAGAGCAGTAACAGAATCAAGACAACGTCAAA
>CANHVD010000300.1 GCA_947463775.1 Planctomycetaceae bacterium
CCAGAGCACCCATTCCTTCGCTACCAAACGCTCCACCACCGCCATAGGCCGATTCGCCGGGAGCGCCGTAGCCCCCGCCTTCTGCTGCTCCGGGCATTTCACCCATCCCCGTCATCGCACCGGCCATCTCGGCCCCCGAACCCATTCCATCCATGCCTGGGCCGCCGGACATCCCGCCCGCACTCTTTGACGGAGTGAATTTCGAGACGACTTCCACTCGAACGATTTCCACCGGGAAGTCCGAGTTCGTGAGAGAAGCCAGAAGGTTTGGAACGTGTTCATCACGGATCAAGACGTCCAGCAGAAATGCGCGGGTCTTGTAACCCAGCGTCGTGTCACCATCTCCGCCATCGACATATCGTTTTTCTTCCGCAGGAGCACTATCCATGCCTCCCATTCCGCCCATGCCTTCAGCGCCTCCGCCCATGGCCATGGCACTCATGCCTCCCATGCCACCCATGGGGCTCATGCCGCCCGCAGCTCCGCCGCCAGCAGCGAAGGCACCAAACTCCTCAGTCAGAATATCAGCTCCAGCGGCCCCCTCAAATTCTTTCCCTGGATACGACGCAGCACCGCCCGAGCCGCCGCCCATTCCGGCACCTTCTGGCATAAACGCGCCACCCTCAGCACCACCGGGCATGGTCATTCCCATTGCTCCCATGCCCATGGCACCCATGCCGCCCATGCCTCCTCCGGCACTGCTGGACGCTGCTGCATCACGGTCGCCGCCTCTGAGATGAAGCCGGAAGATCTGGCGTACCTGAGACTCCGTAAGTCGGGTCGCCCCTTCATTGACGCGAGCAATAGATTTCAACAACGACTCGAGGAGCCAAATGTCTTCCTGGCAATTCCAAATTTCCGTAGATGACGGGCGAGAAGTACGCCACGAATTAAACGGCTTGTGAGAGATCTTGCCAGAGTCGACCAGGACGAGCCCTTCCCCTTCCTTGAAGGGTTTTACAATTTGCAGCAGCTGTTCAATCTGATCTCTGTAGATGGAAGCCCAGCGAGCACGAGTTGTTGTGTCCTTGAGATCCTGACGGTACGAGATCCCCTTCATGCTGTTTACAAGCGCATCCGGCCATTTACGAGCATTCTTCTGTCGCTGGAGAAGTTGCTTGGAGGCACGATCATAGGACTGCGTATCGGCTTCATTCTCCTTCTTGGCTGCATCCACCCAGGTCTTGTTGGGCTTTGTGGCCCCCTGAGTTGCCTTTGTGAAGGACTCGTCGACCTTTTTCATGCGATCTTCGATCTCAATGGCAATCGCGCCACTTGCCATCCACCATCCTACGACAACGAACACAACGGAAAGCGCGAAGCAAATCCAATAACGATGCTTGATGAGTGGCTGAAGCTTATCCATCTCAGAAACCTCTGCTTGACTGCAAACTCTGTAAGATCAGAACTGAAAACCAACAACTGACCATCATCCAAAATTCAACTAGGGTGCTGGCGTCTCTACGGCCGCGGCCCCGTCCGGTGGAACAGCCCCGTCTGCAGGTTCGCCCGCCCCATCCGTACCAGTTGACACTGGTGCTCGCGGATCAGCATCCTTGCGATCTCTTTCAACCGTTGGGATCCAAATGAACTGAACAACAAAATCTGTTCGATCAATAACCTTCAACTCCTGCTTCTCGGCTTCCTTGAAGATTGGACCTTTGCCGCCAGGAACCTGCCCTGTGCCGACGCCTCCAACTCCTGGAGCACCTGGAAATGCCCCGGGGCCTTCAGCCCCGGCATATCCTGCAGAACCCAGCCCTGCGGGATCACCGCCAGGGTAGCCTGCCGCTGCCATCCCGGCTTCGCCGCCTGGTGGCATGTAGCCAGCTCCGGGGCTTAGCATTTCCCCCGGCATTCCGGCTCCCATACCGGCGTATCCTCCGCCACCAAATCCCCCCGCACCGGTCATCTGACTTCCAATGCGGCGATTCGGATCGTACTGCTCACGCTCCAGCAAGCTCCAGGCAACGATCGGATAGGAGATGCCAATCTTTCCAACAGGAACTTCAACACCGCTGCTCTCCAATGTCCATTTTCGGAGGTTCGCAACCAGCGTCTTCTCGACGAACAAGCCGTCGATTTCAGAAAAGTCATGCTTCTCTTTATTATTGAAGTAGTGATGACCTTTCAGAGTAATGATATAGCCTTTGCCTGCGGCTGGAGGCACCTGATCAAGTTCACCAAAATCAAGCGTCTTTTCGGCATCAACAAACTTCTGATGCCAGGCTGCAACGTCTTCAACCTTCTTGGCAGAAACGGAAGTGATCCTCAGCTTTTTCTGCAGAGTAATATCAGACTGATCGAGGGCGTCTCCCTCGTCGTATGGCATACACTCATTGATGGCCTTGAAAAGCTCCATCCACAGTGAGCGTTTCTCGAGAGGAGCCACCAACTGGCCAATGTTCTCAAGTATCTTTGCATGCCCGCCTTCTTCAGCTGAAAATGCTCCATCCTGAGCACTAATTTCAGACTGAACCTGATCAACCAGTTTCTGCTCGTCGTCCCATTTCTCAACTCCGTACGACTTCAGCACTGACGCACTGCCCATAGTGCTAACGCCCATCGCCAGCAGGAGTCCTGCAGCCGCGGCAATCGCCCACGGTTTTTTGCTGCGAATCCTGCGGTCAACGGCAATCTCAGGGGGCAGCAGGGTCGTCCGAATCCGAGTCTTACCGATCGCCTGCAGCGCCAAGCCATAGGGAACCGCAAATGTCATCATGTTGTCGATGAACAACGGATCCGTCAGTACGGAGTCGCCCGTGACGCCGTTGAGGCTCTCAAGTCGCTCGACATCATATTGAAGGTTCTGCTGCAGAAACTTCTGAAGCCCAGCCAGTCTGAAACCATTGCCAACGCCAATGATCTTGCGAATCTTCGCGGCACGATTCACACTGCCGAAGTAACCAATCGAACGCTGAATTTCTGACACATAGTCATTGAAAACCGGACGCATCGCCTGAAATACGGCCTTAGGATCCGGAGCCTTGGTCGCGTTGCACTTCAGATGCTCGGCCTTCGCGAAGGTCAGCTTCATTTCGCGAGTCAGCGCACGAGTGAAGTGGTTGCCGCCAATCGGCACATTTCGAATCCAGATGCTGCGGCCATTCGAAACCAGCAGCGTGGTGTTGTCGGCACCCATATCAAGAATGACGTAATAGTCTTCGCCAGCCGGCGGCTCCGGTGTTTCAGCCGTCTTGCGAAATCCCAGCACGTCATAAGACAGATAGTTGTAAAGCGCGAGCGGTGCCATCTGGACCAGCTCGACTTCTTTACTGTTGTTCGTGAAAGGCTTCATCGCCTCATACACGAGGTCTCGCTTCATCGCGAACAGACCGACTTCCGCCTCCAGCATGAAGCCACTCTCTTCAACGCCTCCACCGATCGGCTGATAGTCCCAGATCACATCGTTCAGATCGAACGGAATCTGCTGCCGCGCTTCGTACTTGACGATTTCAGCAACCTTGCCAGCCTCGACCGGCGGCAGCTTAATGAACTTGGCCAAAGAGCTCTGGCCAGGCACGCTGATCGCAATCAGATCATTGTTGATCTTGTTGCGCTCCAGAAAGGTCTTCATCGCTTCGCGAATCAGCTCTTCCGGAATGGCATCCGGTTGGCTCAAAATCTTCGGATGAGGCACGTAGTCAAAAGCTGTCGCAACAACGCGTTCGCCATTCTCCGACGACCGCAACCTGATTGCTTTCAGGCCCGCCTGACCAATGTCAATGCCCCAAGCGCTGATTGATTCCGCCATGTGAAGCCTCTATACAATCCCGAAGTTCCGGATAGTTCAAGAACCAGTAGAACCACAAGAAAAACGCTAATCAGCAGGGACAAAATGCCCCTGCCGCAAAGGTCTTTGCGGCCAAAAGTCGTTCTGTGGTAACACTCTGCGGCAAAAGTACCAGCAGATTTGCGGTCTCGTCAACCAATTTTGAAACGGCTTGCCCCGGCAATTCTGTGAAATCCTGAAATCGCTGGCGTCTCAGGACTCACACTCCCTGCCCAACCGACGTCTTTACCTGTTGGAACGTCACAAAACCCAAAAAACGGCATTTTGCCAAATTCCACTTACCACACCTTCTCGATTATCGGTTGTCCTGAACCCGCAGGAGGCAAATCTCCTCGCTGCGGGTGGAATCTCTGACGTTAACTGCCACACTCTTGTTCCGGGAAAGTGCTGGAATCTGCCGTTTGCCTGCAAATTGGTGAACTTCTGATTTTGCGGTCCCCGATGCCTCATCACATAAACTCCACGCAAGCCTCCCCGCACTATGTCAGTCTGTAACGATTTTTCTGAAATCAGCGTTCTGATCCCAGGCTATTCGATCGAAGATCTGCCAACAGACCTTCCGGAAGACGGTGCCTCCAGCCTGCTGAATGCCGTTGCTTGTGCCTGGCATCCTCGACTTCTCAGCCGTTCGACCAGTATCCCTCTGTTTCGCCAGGCGGAATCTCTCTCGGGATACCCCGGACGTCGAATCATCCTTGTCCCTTCCGCTTCCGAATCCTGGATGCCTCACGAATGGCGTTCTGCGCTTCGCGATCAAGGGCACATCGTGATTTCCGCATGCATCACTCGTGATGAGTGGCTGACGGCGATCAATCGGGCTCTCGACGATGAATCGCCCGCTGTCTCCCCAGTGACCAGCGAAACAAAAGCAGATCAGGATCTCCTGCCACACTTTTTGTCGCTCGGAACAGTCCTGCTTCAAACTCAACTGCTCAGCCGTCGACGCCATCACTTTGTTGATCCCGACAACATTTTGATCGGTCGCGAAGCTCGACTGGCGGCTGATGCCTTTCTGAATGGTGATTGCGACACCGCAAAAGCTCATCTTGGCAAGTGCTTTGAACACGTTCGCGAAACTCGCGAGCGGTTTCATCCCATGAGCTGCTATCTTGTCGATATCTGTATCCCCAGTGATGATGAAGCTCCCGAAACAATTATTGAACTCCTGCAATCGCCAACAAAGCTGAACCTGTTTGCGACGGGCCGTGATCTCGTGCGTTGGATCTCCGGGAATTCTCAAATCGCTGACGCGCTATCGTCTGCCCTGAAGAACGAACGCATCGGCCTGCTTTCGGGCCACGATCATGAAACTCGAACCTCACTTGGTTCCATGGCAACAACCGTCGCAGACATTCAACGCTGCAGGACGCTGTTCACAAAGACTCTCGGGCACACACCTCGTCACTGGGCTCGCAGACGATTTGGATTGACCGCTTCGATGCCCGCACTGCTGAGTCATCTGGGTTTTGAATCCGCATTCCATGTCGCACTGGATGATGGGCTCTATCCCGATCGTGAACGCAGTCAGTTTGAATGGCAAGCGCCAGATGGATCCATGATTGCCGCGGCCTCCCGCATTCCTCTGGCGATCGATAGCGCAGCCGGCTTTTTGAGATTTGCGGACCGCTACAATGAAAGTATGCAGGACGATTCTACAGCGGCTCTTTTCCTCGCTCGACTGCCCACGCTGAAGTCGCCGTGGATGACAGATCTTCAGATTGCTGCAACCTACGCACCGGTGCTCGGTGAATTCGTCACGATGGATCAACTGTGCCACGCCGCCGGGGGCACTCGTCTTGCCGAACGTCATGATCACTCTGACTATCTCGCTCCGTTCCTGATTCAATCCTCTGTGTTGAAAACCGAACCTCCAATTTCCGGACCGGCGACTTTGCGTCTGTTGAATCAGCAACTGGAGTCGCTGCGGACTGCACACGGAATTGCCGGACTCATCCGAACGACCGACGGCATGACTGAGTCAGCCCAGCGGATGTTGGAGTTGGAAGCTGCTATCGCCGATCTTGAACTTCAGCATGTCGATGTGCTGGATGCTTCTCCGGAACGAACGCAGAAACAACACGAAACAGCCGCTCAGCTCACTGCGGGACTCGACGAAATCAAAGTCCGACTGCTGTCGGCCGTGCAGCAACGAATCCCCGCAAAGGAGAGTTCCCAACGTGGCCTGTTTCTGCTGAACTCACTTCCGTTCGCGCGATACGCGGCGATCTCATGGCCTGATGACTGGGAGCGACCCGCGCAATCCGCTGTTATCGAACTCGCTCAACGGAACAAAGAGAAAGAGCAGTTGCTGGTGAAGATTCCTCCCGGAGGATTCGCATGGCTGTCCGAATCACCTTCAAGTCAGTCTGCGCACCCCCTGATGATGGCAGCACGAGGCGAAGCTCCGCTGGCTGAACCACTCATTCTTCGCAATCGGCATTTCGAAGTGACTCTCAGCGATCGCACCGGAGGAATTGCTTCGGTGACGTGGCATCAGCAACGAGGAAATCGGCTAAGTCAGCAATCCTGTTTTCGCTATGAACGTGAAGTGACTCTTCCGGATGACGGCAGTGGTGAAGTCCGCAAAGTGTCCTACGCCTTAGCTAACATTGTCAGTCAGCGCGTGGTTGAAGCCGGTGTGGTCTTTGCCGCCGTTGAGACGATAAGCGAACTCGTCTCTCCTGTCGATGGGTCCCGGCTTGCGACCGTCATTCAGACAACTTCAGTCGATCGAGTTCAGCCAAGAATTCAAATTCATCTGCGGCTTGAAGACATCAAGAGCAGCGTCAAAGGTAATCCGTGGCTGACTTACTATGGATGCCGCTTTGCGTGGGACAACGAATCGGCTGTGATTACACGAGCGGTCATGGGGCAAGCAGGCGGCTTTCGGGCAGAACGGTTTGAGTCGCCGGATTACATCGAAGTGAGCGACCATGATCATCGCTTGATGATTGTGTCTCATGGACGCCCTTATCATCGACGATCGGGGCCTCGAATGCTGGACAGTCTGCTGATCGTCGAAGGCGAGTCTGCTCGTGAGTTTCAGTTTACCATTGAATTCGACCAGCCATTTCCGCTTCGCACTGCAGCCGATGCCATGACTCCGATATCTGTGATGCAGACAACAGGGGCGACGCCCTCAGGAGCAGCCAGTGGATGGATTCTGGGGCTGTCCGCAAAGAACGTGGAAATTGTGAGCACAGATCACAAACAGGCGACGGAAGATCAATCTGAATGTTTAACGCTGTTGTTGTCGGAGACTGAC
>CANHVD010000301.1 GCA_947463775.1 Planctomycetaceae bacterium
CAGCACCGTGGCCAATGATACCCAGATTAGATAGGGGATCTGTACCAGACTTACCCAGCGAAAATGGGGCCAGACAGCGACCATCAGCCAAAGAATCGAAGCCCAGACGATAAGAATATCGACCGCCGCCAAGGGCAGGTTTCGCAGCCCGAATTGAATGGGCGTGAAAATCAGATTGGCGACCAGATTAATTCCGAAGGGCAGGGCCACCAACCAGCTCACCTTGCCTCGAAACATCTGCACAAACACAAATCCGAAGCTGATCAGAATCATCGGGTACAGGATCTGCCAGATCAGCCCAATCGTGCCCGGAGCCGGTGTCCACGAAGGTTTGGCCAATCCGTTATACCAGGTCATCCAGTCCATTTGTGTTCCAATTCGGGTCGTGACGAAGGCCTGCGTCCGCCCGTTAAAACGCTGTAAATCCTTTGCTCAAGGATCTCCCTGGGCCGGAAGCGATCTATGCATTGTAGGCAATCCGTCGTTGATTCAAGCAGAATCGCCCGTTCTTGTCACTTTGCCGATGGCAGATACCCCAGCACACTCTCAGCCACTTGCTTCGCCATTGCTTCATTTCCCATGGCGTTGAAATGAACTCCGTCAGTGGACTGCCATTCCGCATGAGTTTCGACAAGCTGAAACAGATCGTCTGTTCCTGCGACATTCTCCTTCATGATCTCAGCGGCCAGCGCATTGCGCGCTCTGACACGGCTTGTGTCATCAGCAAAAGCCTGCAGATCGTCTTTCTTCCGCATAGGCGTTGTCGTGGTCCAGATCAGTTTTGCGTCGCCCGCATGTTGCTTGATGGCAAGAACCGTTTTGGAAAGCCCATCACGATACTGCTCTTCCGTATAACCCCAGCCGTGAAGCCCATTGTTAAAGTGAATGACGGAGAATTTGTACTGCTTTAGCAGCAGTTGCAGATCGTCGTTAAATGTCGGATCAGAGACACATTTGGATGTCGTCAGGCGAGCACAACTCGCTTTGCCGGCCAAATGCTTTTCAACACCGCCAAAGTATCCTCGCGTAATCGAATCACCAACAAACAACACTTTGGGCAGGTCGTCTTCATCAGCGTCCGTCACCCAGATATCGATCCATTCGATCCGCTCTCGGATTGGCTCGTCTGCAAACAGAAAGGAGCAGAGCAAACAGACGGCGATCAGGAAGCAGGTGGACTTCATGGTTCTTTTCACATTGTGATGAGGGCGAACTTTGAAAAATCTCGGCGACACAAAAGTCTGCCGGAAGCACTTTCAAAGTCTCACGCTAAGTTATAGGTGACTCAGGCATCCTACACTTTGATCATCGCAGAAGTCCACTTCAGCCGGTTCCTGACAAGGGGCCGTGGATTACTGTTCTCGTACTTTCTTCGGCCCGTCTTTGCGGCCGCACCGCAATCCGATTTCGCATCAAGTCGCGTGACTCCCAACGAATTCGGCATTCCATCAGAAGCCCGGTCGCGTTCAACAGACGGTCATTGAGAAACCATGCCGGACATCAGTCTCAACGCAGGTTATCCGATCTCAAGTGTCGTAACGCCGAAGATGCGGCGATGGTCCAGTAGTGGAACAGGACCATAATACATGCGCACGCACCCAAAGACTTCCTGCATTTTGTACTTCTCGCATAGGGTGATGGCTGGTGGATTATTGTCCGGCACGTCCAAAAAGATTGGCATCCCTTTGCTGGAAAGTTGGCATGACTGAAACAGGGCTTCAGCAACTTCGATGGAGTCAGCAAACAACGGCCCAATCTTCCATCCGTTTAGGCATGGGCGCATGACGCCAAAACCGAGTAGCTGTCCGTCTTTCACAAATGCCAAAGAAACCGCATTCTTCTGTTGTGTCCATTGCACCAGAAATTTTTCTCTACGGACGGGAAAACATTGACTGTCGTAATCCGCAAGCATCGGAAGACTGACCGAGGCAGCGTCCACAATCAGTTCAGATTGAATCAATCCCGACGCAGATTGTGTGAGTTGAAATCGCCGATGGCGAGTGAACGGCGTGAATCCACCTTTTTGATAAAAGGGGACCATCGCATCTACCCCGTCCAGCCCGATGGTTCCGCCATCCTTGAGTCGTGACAATAAGCGATCTCTCCGAGCGAACCATAGTGTCCTCCCCAATCCATTTCCTCGGTGAGCATTGTTGATGATGAAAAGTCCCATGAAGCCAAAAAAATCACCGTGACGGATGATTGCTCCGCCGCCGATAACCTTGTCGTTCTCGGCAATTGCCAGAAAGCCTTCTGGATCGAGGTTCCAGAAGGATTGAGCATCATTGACGCCGGGGTTCCATCCTTCGTCGCCGGCCCATGCCACGAGTTGTTGAACTTCTTGCGCATGCATCGGGCGAATCATTTCAGCTTCAGGCAAATTGGTATTCATCGTTGTCCTTGAAAACTTTTCTGCTGCGGTGCAGAAGCGGCTGGATGGAAGTTAGGAGCCTCGAACAGCCGTCAATAAGCTTCTTCCGCTGCTCGCAGCACAACGCTCCTGGCCATCCACGGGTTCCCCTCAACGAAGAGCAGATCGACCTGCAAATCCTGGCGATCTTCGACAAGATGCGCATCGAGAGCGATGACGTGCGGGAGTGGTTCGCCGCGCAGTTGCGGGTGCGGACACAGTACGAGCAGGACGACGCACGGCTCAAGGCCAAAGAAATGCTAAGGCAGCTTTCGCTCCTTCGCCAGCATAAGAATCAGCTTTTGAATATGCGGCTGAACGAGGAGATTGATGCTGATGGCTATGCAGCCCAAGCCGCCAAACATCGGGATCGTGAGGCGAACTGCAAGCCAAAATTGAATCCCACCGATCAAGGCTTTTGAAATTTCGCAAAGCCTTCGTGACTTATGGCTTACAACTCAGTGAAGCGTAGGTATTTGGCAATCGTCTTTTTGAACATTGTCCTCGACGACGTAACGCTGGTGCCGACAATAAAAAAGCCCCTCGACGTTTTCGCCGAAGGGCTTTCTTCTTGTCTAGTCTAGTCGGGAATACAGGATTTGAACCTGCGACCTCTTGGCCCCCAGCCAAGCGCGCTAGCCAGGCTGCGCTAATTCCCGAGTGGATGTGACTCTAGCAAGAAAAATCGAGGGTCGCAATCACCAGTGCGACGACTGCGGAGAGATCAGGTGATTCACAGGTGAAGAAAACGGCGGCACCAACGCAAAGGGGGCGAAACGCTGTCTCCGCACGCACCCGAGTACCGTGACCGCAGGGCTGCTTCCTCTCGGACCTGACCCGGTTAGGCTGGACCCGCCGCGATTGGAGACAGCGTTTCGCCCCCGTTTGACGCGGCGGAAAACGCAGGGGCGGATTATTCAATGGATCAGCTCCATTGCAAGCCCCTCAGCCTTCGATTGCGGATTTCCTCGACAACCTCCGCTGCGCGAAACTTCGCGTGGAGCGAATATTTCAGGAGGCTTCCTGAGACCAGCGACTTCATCGCTACGGCATTTCCCGCGTCGGCGAACCGCCAAAAGCGAATCTGGCCGCTTAGCCCGCAAAATCGTGCCAGCAGCCCTCCTTCACTTCGCCCCGAGCCTCAAAACGGACGATCCTTCGGAAATAAGGCTTTCCGAAGTCCCTACTTAACGATGACTAAAGCAGAAAAGTCTGAAACGGGCTCCCCGGGACCCAGACTTTCAGAAAATTCTGCCTGAATTACCCAAAACCAACCTCCGATGATCCACTGTAACTGACGTAAACGCTTGGTTTTGTGATTGATTCAGCGCCCCTAGGGATGCCATGATGCTGCCCATTCCGGCTTTGTGCTGGTTGTCAGCGGAGTACTTCCCAGGCGTTAATCGTCTTGGCAATAAACAACTTCGCTCCCACGAGCGGAACAGATGTCGTTGAAGTTTAGGGATCGAAAGAAATGACCTTTAAGAAGCGAAAAGCAGATCGCCGCAAGCTTGACGCCCCGATTTTTTCGGGAGCCGCCGAAGTCTGTGAAACGCGTGCTCTGCTGAGTGCTGACGGGCTTTGCCTGCCAGCTGTGGATGCAGACGCCGTTGTTATTGAAGATATTGAAGCCACTGACTCCGAAGAAGTTGTCGACGTCGACGCATCCTTAAAAGATGGCGAGTTCATTCCTGAACTGGCGATCTGCACAATGTTGCCAATGATCGACGGCGAAGTCGTTGAAGATCTGAGTGGCAGTGATGAGAACGAAGTTGTCGACCCTTCCCTGATGTTCTACAGCTTCATGTCATCTGAAGGTGGCGATCCAGAGGTCGCTGTCTGTGATGGCCTGGTGATCGAAGAAGAGCCGGTATTCAAAGGCAACAGCGAAGAAGACGGCGTAGTCGATGGCGAAGAGCCTGTCGAAGTGACTTTTGAAGACTTTGATCCATCCTGGGTTATCCGCTCGTTTGGCGCGCCCAGTGGTGAAGTCGTTGACGATCTAGCCTTCACCTGCGGCGTTGTTGACGACGAAGTGGTCCTGAATGATGTCGTTGAAGAAGTTGTGGCTGATGAAGAGTTTGTCGATGTGACAACTCTGGAAGACTACGATCCATCATGGGCGTATCGGTCATTTGTCACTGGCGTGCCGGAAGATGGCACACTGGTGATTGAAGACGTCGTTGACGGCGAAGAGAAGCCGGAAGTCGTTGAAGAAGAACATTTCGACATCACAACGATGGAAGACTACGATCCTTCCTGGGCCTATCGTGGCACAGTAGTTGACGGCGAGAAAGTCGTTGTCGACGAAGAAGAGGTCGTCGTGGACGGAGAAGTCGTCGTTGAAGAAGGCGAAGTGATCGAAGACGATCCCGTTGTCTTTCTGGACCACTTTATTGTTGAAGACGGTGTTGAAATTCCCTGGCGGGACTATTACGGGATGAATTTCCGCGACAACACGGGCGGAGAACTGCCGGTTGAGATCCTGGCCATGACCACCGGTATGCCGGGTGTACCCGGTGTTGAATCAACCTCATCTGTGATGGGTCCGGTTGCAACATCAACCCCTGCCGCAACTCCGGTCGTGAACGTCCCTGCGGTGGTCAATCAACCCGTTTCGCTGCCAGTGGTGGTGACTCCGACGCTGGCGATTCCAGTTAACAACGGTGGTTTCACTCCGCTGTTCGTGGAAGAAGAAGAATTGCTCGTAGCCACTTTGGCTCCAGTCGTGTCGGAAATCGAACCGCTGGTTTCTGAAGTTGAAGACACCGTATCATCAGGACTTGGTTCCGAGTTTGGTGATCTGATTGGCTCCAGGTCCGACAGCTCTGATACTCCCGTCGGTGAGTTGACTCCGATCTTCGGAGAAGAACAGGACGAGGAAGAGTCTGAGGAACTGCCGGCCACTGAAGATGTACCGGTCGAAACAGACGAGCCTGTCAGCTCGGTTGAAGCTCCTCAGCAGCCTGTCATGGTCGCATCACGAGCTACCTACGGTCGGTCGATCGACGAGTTCATGTCTGAGTTCGCGATGAGCGGCTTTGCTGGCTAATTGCCACAAATATTCGCCTGAACACTACGATCCGGTCATAAGCGATTCATCGCTTATGACCGGATTTTTCGCGCGCCGACTACTGGCATTTTGTTTAGTGTTTCTTTGTCTCGGTCTCGATATCGTGGCCATGAACGACTTGACAGAATGTCCGAATCGGCGTGTAATCAACGTTGAGGAAGAGTGCAGGATGCTGGAGCGGGGAGGCTTTGCGTCCGAAAACACTCTTATGTGAATGGTGTGTGAAATCCTGAATTGGCTTTTTGCGGGGGCAAAGCGCCGATAGTGGAGGGATGGATCAGACCATTTAACGACGGGATTGCCTGAAATTCTTGGGGAATACAGGGCGATCTTTCATCGGAACGGAAGTCTCCGATGTACCAAGATGGGTCGGGCTTTCTGTGCGATTGAGTCGTGCGGATGGCTTCAGATTGAGGCGTTTCCATGGCTGGGCGCAATGGGATTCGCGTCGTTGTAACGGGCGTTGGGGTTGTTTCTCCAATCGGTATCGGCAACGATCGCTTCTGGGACAGTTTGGTGAACAACCGGACTGGCATCGACTTTCTGCAGTCTATGCCGTCAGACGGCCTGCCTTCTGCTTTTGGTGCCGAAGTCCGCGATTTCAACCCTGTAAACTTCCTTCGCGATAAAAAGTTCGTGAAGGTGATGTGTCGAGACATCCAGCTGGGCGTAGCCTCATCCGGCCTTGCAGTGAAAGATGCTCAGGTTTCTTCTGGCTGGATTGATCCGGACCGCTTTGGGGTCGTCTTTGGCGCTGGTCGTATGACCTGCCACCCATCAGAGCTGGCGGCCGCTGTCGAAGTTTGCCGAACCGAAGGTGGATTTGATCCCGATAAATGGGGTCCGGAAGCCCTCGCCAGCATTGCTCCTCTTTGGTTACTGCGTCAGCTCCCGAACATGCCGGCCAGCCATGTTTCCATCGACCACAATGCTTGTGGCCCGAATAATACAATTACCTGCCGTGATGCGTCCGCGATTCTGGCTTTGTCCGAAGCTGTTCGAGTCATCGAAGCGGGCAGGGCGGATGCGATGATCGTCGGAGCCTGTAGCTCAAACATTCATCCTGTTGACATCGCGAAGTTCCATCGCTTCGAAGGTTTGTCACGACGCAACGATGATCCATCACGCGCGTGTCGACCATTCGACTTCGAACGAGATGGAACAGTCGTTGGCGAAGGTGCGGCTTCGTTCGTTGTTGAAAGCTACGAGCACGCTGTCCGCCGTGGGGCCAATATCTACGCTGAAGTCCTTGGAGTTGGCGCGGGGTGTGATGGCAAGGGCCAGGCCAATGAATCAGCTGGCCTTGGTCTTGTGCGAGCGATGCAGTCGGCGATTGATGGTGCTGGCATTTCGGCGTCAGAACTTGGCCACATCAACGCTCAGGGCAAGAGCACTCAGCCGGACGATATTGTCGAAGCCCGTGCTTACCACCGCGTGTTCGGTGATCTTGCTCTTAAGATCCCTGTCACTGCACTGAAGAGCTATGTGGGCCACTTCGATGCGGGTGCTGGCGCCGTTGAGTTGGCTGGCACTTTGCTGTCGCTGAAGAAC
>CANHVD010000302.1 GCA_947463775.1 Planctomycetaceae bacterium
CTTGTACGCTGCACGTTGTTTCGCCAATACCGGCCGCGACTCTCACGATAGCACACATGAAGTTGCGAGGAGGATCGAGCCTGAGCGTTTTCAGTCACGGGCCTGATGCGAGGTCTCGCCTCGACGGAGCGAGCCGGCTACTTTATTATGCCCTCCTGAACCGTAGCCTGCTCCGCAACAAAACGCTGGCCTGTGTATCCTTATCTGCCAGCAAGGACTTTCGCAGGGTGGCCATGTGGCGATTCTACACGCCCGATATGCATCCGTTTTCCGAAGGCCACTGCGATATCCGGTCTCATTCGTTGGTGCGTTGCTGCTTTGATCGGGATTTTCGGGCGATTGCTGATGCTGAACTTCGCACGGGGGAATGTGTCCATTAAACTTCGCGATTCGTTTCCTTAGTCCCGATTTGTCTCATTGCCCCGGAGAGTATTCGATGACGCAGGTCGCTGTGTCCAAAAGCCAGGCCACGATTGATCTTTTTGACCAGTATGTCATTCCGAATTATCGTCGGTATCCGATTGCTCTTGTCCGCGGTGAAGGTTCACATGTGTGGGACGCTGACGGTCGTCGATTTCTTGACCTGTTCCCGGGCTGGGGCTGCAATATTCTGGGGTATTCTCCACCCGCAGTCGTAAAGGCCATTCAGGAGCAAGCGGCAAAGCTGATTCATATCCCGAACACCTGGTACATCGAAGAACAAGGACGATTTGCCGAGTTCCTGTGTACTCGCAGTTTCGGCAAGGCATTCTTCTGCAACAGCGGCGCGGAAGCCAACGAAGCCGCCATCAAGCTGGCGCGTCTCCACGGATCAGCTCAGGGGCGTTTTCGTATCATCACTTTTGAGCACGGATTTCACGGCCGCACGTTTGGTGCTTTGACCGCGACTGCTCAGCCAAAGTACCACGAAGGACTCGGTCCAATGCTGGCCGGCTTCCGGTACTCCAAAATGAACGATATCGAAGGCGTGAAGAGCCTGATCGATAACGAAACTGCCGCCATCATGATTGAACCGATTCAGGGCGAAGGTGGCGTACGAATTCCAGAGCCCGGTTTCCTTCAAGCTCTGCGAGATCTCTGTGATGAACATGGCCTGCTGCTGATGTTTGACGAAGTGCAGACCGGCATGGGCAGAACCGGAACCTGGTTTGGCTACCAGCAGACCGGCGTTAAGCCCGATGTCATCACGATGGCCAAAGGGCTCGCTGCGGGCGTCGCCTGCGGTGCGATGATTTGTCGCGATGAGTTTGCGGCTGATCTTCGACCAGGAATGCATGCCAGCACTTTCGGTGGAAACTCCCTTGCGATGGCGGCCGGTTTAGCGACTGGTCTCACGATCGAACATGACGGAATCCTGAAGCACGTTCGGGAGCTTGCTGAAGAAGCTCGAACTTATCTGACAGCGTTGCAGCAACGCCTACCGATCATCCGCGAGATTCGAATCTGCGGAATGATGATCGGGATCGATCTGAACATTCCGTCAACTCCGGCAGTGGCGAAGTGTATGGAGCGAGGTGTCCTGATCAATGCAACCAACAACACCGTTGTTCGCTTGCTGCCAGCCTTGAATGTCCCGAAGTCAGATCTGATGGAAGGCCTGGAGATTATCTCCAGCGTGCTTGAAGAAATGGCCAGCGAACCTGTATGACACAACAATCAGGAACGGTCCCGGAATAACTTCAGGCGGTTTCGGTCTATGGAAATCCCCACCCGAAACCTCAGTGAGGGATGTCATACAACATTAGCCCCCTCGCTGACGGCTTTTGAAGTTTCGCATTTTGGTTAGGGCTGGAGGCCCGGCACATCCTCTGCCGGTGGCGTGAGCCACCGGACTGGAAAAGACACTGCGATTCAGGCCTGAAGGGCCGGCACATCCGCCCTTGTGTCGACCCTTCGGGCCTTAGATTCTTTATGTTCGAATACCGGTGGCTCACGCCACCGGCATTGGATTTGTCGACCCTTCGGGCCTGAAAACTCGCAACTTCAAAACTCACGCGTCGGGTCCGGATCGACATAACTTATCTCGGCATTGTTCCCGAACAGGTCACCAAAAACCTCACCGTTGCGCGAAATCACAATGGCTGCGGTCTGCTGCTTGTGCCGCAATCGAATAACGCTGCTACTCCACCTTCAGCGGCCGCTGCATTAACTCCACAGTGGCTTCTCGTGGAGATCGGTTCTCGAACAGCACATGGTAAACCTGCGTTGCGATTGGCATGTCGATCGACTGTTCAACAGCGATCTGATGCACGCTCCGAGCCGTCAACACGCCCTCGGCCACAGCGCTCATGGAATCCTGGATGCTTGTCAGGGAGCGACCTCGTCCCAATCCTTCGCCGACCGATCGATTGCGGCTATGCGGACTATTGCAGGTTGTCACCAGATCTCCCAACCCGGCGAGCCCATAAAATGTGCTGCGATCCGCGCCCAGGGCAGAGCCGAATCGGACCATTTCGGCGAGTCCTCGAGTGATCAGGGCCGCTTTGGCATTGTCACCAAACTCAAGGCCGTCACAAATGCCCGCCGCGATGGCAATCACGTTCTTCAGAGCTCCGCCGAGCTCAACGCCGGTCTGATCTGCATTGGCGTAGACTCGCAGGAAATCGGTCGACATTAATGATTGAATTTGTTCGGCCGCCGCAAGTGAGTCGCAGGCCGCGACAATACTGGCCGGTTTCTTTTGAGTAATCTCTTCGGCATGACACGGGCCGCCCAGTACAACAACAGGACGCGGACCAACGATCTGCTGAATCATCTGACTCGGACGCAGCAGAGTCCCATTCTCAATTCCCTTGATTGCACTCACAATCAATGCAGAAGACGGAATGAGAGGGGCAAGCTGGCTGATCGCTTCTCTCAGTCCCCGCGTCGGGATGCAGACAACAACAACATCCGTATCGTGAAGCGCCTTAGCGGCATCGGCGGTCACTTGAATTCCGGCCGGCAGCTTTACGTGGGGCAGCAGGCGACTGTTCTCGCGAGTCTCATGAATATGTCGCGCAAAGGTTTCGTTCCTCGCCCACAAACGCACCTCGGTAGAAGCTTGCCGTGCCAGAATCCATGCGCAGGCCGTTCCCATCGCACCTGCACCCAGAACAGTGGTTATCGTCATGAAACTCGATCCGAACAAAGTGGGGGCAAATGCATCCGCGATTCAGGGAATTAGAAACCAGGTCGTCACAGCCACAAGGCTCAGAACAATGGCCAGTGTAATCCACCACGGACGTTTCTCACGACCGAGATCTTCTTTGGAAAGGAACATCCCGCAGCTCGGACACTGAACGCAGACCTCCAGCATTTCGCGACCACAGTAGGGACAATCAATTGTGGGTTCCGTTTCAAGGTCCTCCGTGTCATCATCGGAGTCTCGGTCATCCCAGTCCTCATCGTCTTGTTCTTCTGCATATGGCATAAAAATGTGACCTGCGGATTGCTACACTGTCAGCGTCAAATACTGCCAGCGAATGTAATAACCTCACCAAACCCTTTTTTCGAGCCATTCAATGACCGAACCACAAATCCCTGAAGAGCCTGTCGAAACAATCGAACTGGACCGATTTCTTAAGCTGGCTTTGGTGGTACAGTCCGGTGGCGAGGCCAAGAATCTCATTCGTTCGGGCGAAGTGCAGGTGAATGGAGCCGTGGAAACTCGCCGAGGCCGCAAACTTCGCCCCGGTGACGTCGTTTTTGTCCACGGCGAAGAGTATGTGATTGAGTCCGATGGGGAAACCAACGCGGACGAAGATTGAATGCTCCGAGCTGATCCTTCGCTTCTCCCCGCGAAGCCATAATGCGGATCAGAGTTTTTGCGATTTCATACAAAAAAGTGAGCTTGGCGCGCCCTGTTTCTTCTGCAGTTGCGATTCTGTTGAGTAATGAAATCCAACGACCAGAACCCCGAAAACCACGACGCAGAGTCGCTCCTAAAGGCCGCTCAAGCGGGCGATGACGACGCGCTGGCCGAATTGCTCGAGGGATTTCGCCCGATGCTGCGCGCTGATGCCTGCAGAACTCTGGCTGACGTTCGAGTAAGAATCGACCCATCAGACGCTGTGCAGGTCACGTGGTGGTCTGCATTTCGAGCGTTTCCGCGTTTCGAGGGAAACGTCAATGAATTCATCGCCTGGCTCCACAAAATCCACGATCGCAATTTGCGTGATCTCGTCCGCGATCAAAAAGCGGAACGACGCGCTCTGAAGCGGGAAGTTGATCCAAACGCGTTGTTGCCGGAAGCTGCAGGGCGTGGGACCAGCCCCAGTCAACGGGCGATTCACAATGAGGAATTTCAGCGTATGCAAGGTTGTCTCAATCAGTTGCCCGAAGCGCAGAAGGTTGCGGTGAGTCTTCGTTTCTATCAAGGCTTGTCCATTGCCGAAATCGTTGCTCAAATGGACCGTCCCGAAACGGCCGTGGCGGGACTCCTGAAACGCGGACTGAGTCGTATGCGTGAGCTGATGAAAGCGGATTCTCGTCAGCAATAACGCTCATCGTTTTCGATCAAAGGCAATCGCGCCATGACAACTCCTTCTCAGCCCGAACAAAACTCAAGAGAAGACCGACTGCATAAGGTACTTGCCGAGTACATGAAACGCGTTGATGCCGGTGAACCAGTAGATCAGGACTCCCTGCTGAAAGAACATCCTGATCTTGCGGACGGCCTTCGATCTTACTTTCAGGGAGAAGCGATGATGGGCGATCCGGTCTACGCCGCAACAAGGCTTGGCTATAAGGGCACAGAGTCTCTGCCCTCTCGTGAAACACTCGGGCCAGGCCGAATGGAAGTCGAAACCGCGTCGGAATTTTCCAGTCGTATGCTGGGACGATACCAATTGCTGCGTCCATTAGGAGAAGGTGCCATGGGAAGTGTCTATCTCGCGCAGGACACCACACTGGACCGTCGCGTCGCCCTGAAGATCCCGAAGAAGCCGGCAACTGGTCAGCCTGAATTTCTTGCCAGATTCACTCGCGAAGCCCGGGCTGCAGCAGGACTCAGACACCCGGCCATCTGCAGCGTTTTTGATGCCGGCGAAATCGACGGCACTGCCTACATTACCATGGACTATATCGACGGCGTGCCGTTGTCGCGTCACATCGGAACTCAGCCATTAAGCTCAATCGAAAGCTGCCTCCGCGTGATGCGTGCGATTGTCGATGCGGTTGCACATGCTCATTCACGAGGCGTCATTCATCGCGACCTGAAACCCGGAAACATCCTGCTTGACGATCATCTGAACCCATATGTAACAGACTTTGGCCTGGCGCGTCGGGAATCGTCTGAGGCCGGCTCGCGGCTGACACAGGAAGGACTGCTGATTGGCACGCCCGCCTACATGTCTCCTGAACAGGTGCGTGGGGAGCAAACGCTGGTCGGCCCGCTCAGCGATCTCTATAGCCTTGGTGTCATTCTCTTCGAGATGCTGACGTCGCGTCTTCCTTTCGATGGCAGCGTTCCGGAGATGCTGGCAAAAGTCCTCCGTGACGCCCCGCCGGTTCCCAGTCGATTGCGAAAGGATCTTCCCGAATCGATCGATGACCTGATTCTCAAGATGCTTCAAAAAGTTCCCTCTCAAAGAATTGAGTCGGCCAGCCGTGTCATTGAAGCCATTGATCAGATCCTGAACACACTCCCGGCCGTGGCTTCGAAAAAGAACTCGGCGAAAACAGCCGACCAGCGGAAGGACGCCAGTTCGCCATATGAAGTGCAGAAAGCTCATCTGGAGATCATGATTCAAAAGGGACAGTACGCGACCGCCATTGCTGAACTCGAAAAGCTGGCCGCAGAAAAATCCCCCGGAGCCAAAGACGTTGCCGAGTGGGCTCGAAAAACGTTACCCGGAGTTCGGGCCGAAGCGAAATCTCTGAACGCTGAGGGCATCGCAGCTCTGTTGAAAACGGCCGAACAGATGTTTGCCGCCTTCGATTATGCGGGCTGCATTCAACTGATCGAAGATGTTCCGGCGCTGAAACGGACAGACGCCATGGAATCTTTGCTGGAGAAAGCTCAACGGCGGGAGGCACTTGCCGAACAATTGCTGGAACAGATCCGCGAAAAAGAGCGACGGCAGGACATCGACGGGCTCGAAAGCCTGGTCCAGAAACTGATCCGGATCAAGCCAGGGAACTCCATAGCCAAAAGACTGTCCGCCGCCTTCAGCACGTACAGCAGCACCGCAGCGCCTCGACGAACTTACCGCTTCGAAAAAGGACGACTGCAGCCAATGCCAGAGGCTGGCCTGTTCGGCCGATGGGTTGGCCTGAGTCTTCTGGTGGGCGTGTTGTCGTTTTTCTCCGTCAGTTACTACGTCATCTTCTATCTGAAGAGCGGAAACCAGACACTCGAAGTTTACGTCGATGATGAGTGGCTGAAGCAGCAGGGCGGGGGCCTCACGCTGAGCATTGATGGAGCCGACCATGAGATCTCGGCAACTTCGAAACAGGGAGAAATCTACTCCGTCACGGTGTCTTTCGGCGAACATACATTTGCCGTCAAACATGGCGAAACGGTTGTGCACGATCCGCGTAAGTTTGAAATTCAAAAGGAGAAGAAGAGCGTGCTCGTCATCACGCCGCAGGAACTCCGACTTCAGAATACTCCCTATACACCGCCTGCACCAGAGCTCGCGGAATCAACCACGCCTGATGCCACCAGGTCTGATTTAACCGCACCCCCGGAGACACCTCCGTCTGAAGCAGCAACTGCCGCCGCTGTCGTGGCGATGCAAGCCGACGCAAACAAGAATGCAATGCCAGCGGAAACGCCGATGGCAGCAGAGGTCTCCCCGTCAGCTCCAGCAACCCCGTCCACTCCACCAACAATGCCTAACGAGACGGCCACCGACGACTCCGTACCCGCGTTGGGGGAAGTTGCTGTAGCGCCTTTCAGCCAGACGCGAGCCAAACAATTTCAGGAACGCTGGGCTGAGCATTTATCATTGCCCGTCGAATACACCAACTCAATCGGGATGGAGTTTCGAAAGTCATGATCGGATTCGCTGGATCTTGGC
>CANHVD010000303.1 GCA_947463775.1 Planctomycetaceae bacterium
CCTCAGCCGTCTACCATCATGAACTGCGACGACTACAACAGACATCGCATGTGACCGAGTCCGGCGCCAAGCCAATCGAAATTCGGATTAATTCACTCGGGTGCCGTGGCGCAGAAATCGAATCGGTTCCGCAGGTCGGAGTCCGTCGAATTCTGCTGCTGGGCGATGACACCATCTGTGGAACGCACGTAGCAGAATCGGAAACGGTTGCGGCATGGCTTAAAAAATTCTTCACCCAATCAACTGGTGAAGAAGTCGAAGTGATCAATGCGGGAGTTCCTGGATACTGTCCGCTGCTCGCTTCACTGAAGTTTCAACATGACCTTTCGAAACTGAAGCCGGACATTGTTGTCTTACACATTGACATGACTGACATTGCCGACGACTGCTGCTATCGAAGTCTAACGCTGCAGGAGGGTGACCATTCCGTTTGTTCTCACCCAACGCTGCGTATGCATCCAAAGCCGGAGAACCCGACGATCCAGCTTGTCAGACAATCCGCCACGGCATCATGGCTGTTCGCGAAAACTCGCCAGCATGGACCGGAACTGCTTTCCGTGTCTCACGCCAGCCTTGCCGAGAACCAGGGCTTTCTGTGGATTACCGATAATCCACCGGACCTGAGACTCCAGATCGACCACGCATTGAAACCGATCAAGGCCATGCAGGATTCCGTGAAACAATCCGGTGGGCAACTGTTGATTTCGACGTGCCCTGTCCTTTGGCAGGTCGTGGCCTCTGATCGAGCTCCTGAACTCAGTCGCCGCCTGGGCATCACTGGTAAGACGCCCTTTGCCAGTACATTCCCATTTGAGCTCCTCCAAAGTTTCTGTCAGGACGCAGGGATTCCATTCTGCGACGCTTCCCCCGTTTTTCGTCGCGACAAAGCGGAAAAACTGTTCTCAAAATCGGCCCCGGTTCTCTCAAAAGTCGGTATGGCCCTTTATGCCCGAGAGATCGCACGCAGCCTTGTCAAACTGTCTTCCACACCCCGGACTCCGGTCGAATGACACGCTGACGCCGGGCGAATCAATTGGAAAGACACGACTTTCCGCGTATATCTCGTTCTGTCGCCAGCCCATTTCTCACCGCACACAGGTACCGTCATCATGAAGAGCGCATTTGAAGCAGCCGAGCAATACTTCGAGGAAGCTGCTGCTGTCATGAATCTGACTTCCAGCATGCGCGATCTGCTGCTGATTCCTGAACGCGAAGTCAAAGTGCAGGTCCCGATCAAACGCGACAATGGCGAGATCGCAACCTTTGTCGGCTTCCGCATGCAGCACAACAGCAAACGTGGCCCCATGAAAGGCGGACTGCGTTACCATCATGAAGTCAACGCAGACGAAGTGCTGGCCCTCGCTTCTCTGATGACATGGAAGACCGCAGTTGTGGACATTCCCTATGGCGGTGCTAAAGGCGGCATCGCCGTGAATCCGAAAGATCTGTCGATCGACGAACTGGAACGACTGACTCGCCGCTTCGTGGATGAGATCCACGACATCTTCGGGCCTGACAAAGACATCCCGGCTCCGGACATGGGCACGAATGCTCAGACGATGGCCTGGATCATGAATCAGTATGAGAAGTTTCACGGATTCAGTCCCGGCTGTGTGACTGGTAAGCCAGTCGAACTTTACGGCGCTGAAGGACGTGAAGAAGCCACCGGCCGTGGTGTCGGAACCCTGACGCTGGCCCTGCTTCGCAAGTTCGGCCGATCCATCGAATCATCGACTGTCGCTATTCAGGGATTCGGAAACGTCGGTACATTTACGGCCGCGTATCTGCAGAAAGCTGGCGGCAAAGTTGTGGCGATCTCCGACGTCAGCGGTGCAATTTTCAATAAAGACGGCATCGACATTACTGCGGCATTGGCATGGGTTGCGGACAAGAAAAGTCTGGCAGGATTTCCTGGCGGTGAGTCGATCACAAATGAGACCCTGCTGGCTCTGGATGTTGACGTGTTGATCCCCGCGGCATTGGGCGGTGTCCTGACGGAAGACAATGCCAAAGATGTGCGAGCACGGTTCATTGTGGAGGCCGCCAACGGTCCAACCACTCCGGAAGCTGATGCCATCTTCAACAAGAAAGACGTGATCGTGCTGCCCGATATTCTGGCAAATGCCGGAGGTGTCACGGTCAGCTATTTTGAATGGGTCCAGAATCAGCAGTATTTCCGCTGGGATCTTGGCCGAGTTCGCGAAGAACTGGAACGCACGATGACTCGCAGCTTCGATAAAGTTTGGTCAACAGCGCAGGAAAAGAAGGTCTCGCTGCGAGTGGCCGCGTATCTTGTCGGCATCGGCCGTGTTGCTCGCGCAACGACACTGGGCGGGATTTAGAGCGTCCGCATGTCTCGTAGGATGGGTATTCCTGCCCTTCCAATCGTCGCTACTGCGACTCGTCGGGCGACCGTCGGACACGAATTTTTTCCACCCGCGTTTTCTTAAAGCACTCAGCACAACAGCAATCAATTCTCATGTCGACGACACTCGAATACTCTCAAACGCTGGCCCGGAATTCTCGCCTTGCAGCAGCGGCATTAGCTCCACTCGCCGCCGGAAAAAAGAACGCCTGGCTGCAGCGAGTCGCCAATAATCTGCGAGCGCGGTCCGCCGAAATTGTCGCCGCCAACGAGATCGACATGTCCGCCGGTGCGGCAGCGGGATTGAGCTCCGCCATGCTGGATCGTCTGAAGCTCACTGCAGACCGCATCGAAGCCCTCGCGAAGGCCGTTGAACATATAATCTCCCTGCCCGATCCCGTGGGCGAAGTCATCGAAGGCCAGCGACGTCCGAATGGATTGTTTATCAGTCGTGTGCGAGTTCCCCTTGGAGTCGTATTCTTCATTTACGAATCACGTCCGAATGTGACGATTGATGCCGCGGCCTTGTGCGTCAAGAGCGGCAACGCAGTGATTCTTCGCGGCGGCAGCGAAGCGATTCACAGCAACCGAGCCCTGCAGTCGGTCATTGAAGAATCACTGATCTCCGAGGGACTTCCGCAGCATGCCGTACAACTTGTGAACTCCACGGATCGCAGTATCGTGGGTGAACTGCTTTCCATGGGCAACCTGATCGATGTCACCATTCCGCGCGGCGGGCGTTCGCTGATCGAACGAGTAACTCGCGAAGCCACGATGCCGGTGATCAAGCATTTCGACGGTATCTGTCATGTGTATATCGACGCATCAGCAGACAAAACCATGGCTGTCGATATCACTATCAACAGCAAGTGCCAGCGGCCAGGTGTCTGCAATGCCGCAGAGACGCTGTTGATTCATCGTGATGCAGTCGACCAGTTGCTCCCTGCGCTGGCCAAAGAACTGCAGTCTCGCGGTGTGGAGTTGCGTTGCTGCCCGGCCAGCCTGAAAATGATCTCCGGTGGCGTAGCAGTGACAGAAGCAGATTATGGCACTGAGCACATGGCTCTGATTATGTCCGTGCGGATTGTTGACTCCATCGACCAGGCAATTGAACACATTCGACGTCATGGGTCTGCTCATACCGATGCGATCGTGACAAACTGTGTCGCTTCTTCAATGAAGTTTGAAGCGGAAGTGGATTCAGCTGCCGTCATGATCAACGCGAGCACTCGCTTTAACGATGGCGGTGAACTGGGTATGGGAGCAGAAATCGGCATCAGCACCGATCGCTTTCACGCACGTGGACCGTGCGGCATGCGAGAACTCACGAGCTACAAGTTTGTCGTCCGCGGTTCCGGCCAGGTCCGCAGTTAAGGCTGCTCTCAGGGTAAGCAACCAAGTGAGATGAGGAGCTGAACATACTGCCAGAGCGCAGACGGCAATGACTTAGGCTGACAAGGTCTGAATGATTCGGCGTAATTCGGGAGGTCTGGTCTGGATTCTGACGCGAATCCGTGTTACCAAGACCACCCCCGCGTTATTTCTCCAGCCGCCAACTGGCTGTTCTTAGTTCCCACCGACCTTGCCGGAGCCTGCCGAATGCTGAGTCTCACTGCGCAGAATGATCGATCTGGCCGCCTCAGTAATGGATTTTCTCGACGCAGCCTGCTGAATATTGGGACGCTGGCAGCAATGGGCACGGCCGGAGGTTGGTCGTTACCATCCTTGCTGCGAGCCGAAGAATCCGCCGGCAAAAAGAAGAATCCCAAATCGGTCATCATGATCTATCTTGTGGGCGGACCGCCGCATCAGGACATGTTCGACCTGAAGCCGGAAGCTCCCAAAGAGTTCGCTGGTCCGTGGAAACCCATCGCGACCAATGTCCCGGGCATGGAAATCTGTGAAGCGTTTCCAAAGCTGGCAACTATGGGCGACAAGCTCACCATTATTCGATCGCTGGTTGGCAACCAGGCCGATCATGATGCCGTGCAGGTTTTCAACGGACGTGATCCGAAGAAGCCGAAACCATCCGGTGGCTGGCCTCAGTTTGGCTCGATGGTCTCGAATGTACTGGGCTCAGCCGCTCCTACGGCTCCGCCATTTGTCAGTCTTTGCTATCCGTGTACACACGGACCTTACAACGAGCCTGGCCCGGGATTCCTTGGAACATCTCACGCGCCGTTTCGGCCCATGGGTCCAACCAAAGAAGATATGGTGCTCAACGGTGTGTCTTTGGAACGCCTGGCCGATCGCAAGTCTCTGCTGAAAAGTGTGGACCAGCTTCGCAGAGACATCGACGCCACCATGACGATGACCGGGATGGATACTTTTACCGAGCAGGCGATGGGCTTGCTGACCTCATCGCGTCTGGCTGAAGCACTCGATCTGTCAAAAGAAGATCCGGCTGTCGTTGCCCGCTATGGGACCGGCAATCCAAAGATCTCCATCGATGCCAACGGTGCACCACGTGTGCCGCAAAGCCTGCTGGTCGCTCGCCGACTGATTGAAGCGGGTGTCCGAGTGGTGACTTTGAACTACAGCAAATGGGATTGGCACGGTGGCACAAACGCCGAAGGCCGCGCGAACAATTCCATCTTTGTTCGTGAACAGGAAGACTTCCCGGTTTTCGACCAGTGCGTCAGCGCGTTGATTGAAGATCTGCATCAACGTGGACTGTCCGATGATTGTGCCGTCGTTATCTGGGGAGAATTCGGCCGCACTCCAAAGATCAGCAATATCGTTGGTCGCGACCACTGGCCACAGGTCAACTGTGCTCTGATGGCGGGTGGCGGAATGCGTCATGGGCAGGTCATTGGCGCCACAGACCGCATCGCCGGCGAAGCGATCGCTCGACCCGTCACCTTTGGCGAAGTCTACGCCACACTGTTCCATCATTTGGGTGTTCGAGTCGAACAGACAACGATCCTCGACAACAATGGACGACCGCAGTATCTCGTCGAAGACAGCGGGAAGATCATGCCGGAACTCGTCTAACCAATTCGACTTAAGTCATATCTCTCCGGCAAACGGTAAACCTGACCTCCACGAGCTTCACTATGCGCACATCGCCCTTCCGATTGCCATCATTCTTCCTGCTGCTGGCCATCGCGCTGATTACCTCGTTGCCGGTGGCAGTTCAGGGTGATGAGCCAGCCAATGATGGAAAGCTCAACATTATCTGCTTCGGGGCTCATCCCGATGACGCCGAATATAAGAGCGGCGGAACAGCTGCGCTCTGGGCCTCCATGGGGCATCGCGTCAAACTGGTCTCGGTGACGAATGGAGATATCGGACACTGGCAAATGGCCGGGGGACCTCTGGCCAAACGAAGAACGGCCGAGTCAGCCGAAGTTGCAAAGCGGCTGGGTGTGACATCCCAAGTGCTGGACATCCACGACGGCGAACTGCTGCCAACGCTGGAAAATCGCCAGACGATCACGCGTTTAATTCGCACATGGAATGCCGACGTCGTGATTGCTCATCGGCCATGGGATTATCATCCCGATCATCGCTATGTCGGTGTTCTGGTGCAGGACGCGGCTTATATGGTCTCGGTTCCATTCTTCTGCCCTGATACTCCACCATTGAAGAAGAACCCGGTGTTCCTTTACAGCAGCGATCGATTTCAGAAGCCCTACCCTTTCGAAGCCGACATCGCTGTTTCGCTGGATGATGTCTTCGAAAAGAAAGTCGACGCCCTGCTGGCACTGGAGTCGCAAACTTTTGAAGGCGGCGCGTTGGGGTCGGAAGAAGAAACCGCAAAGGCTCCTCCGGCCTCTCAGCCGGAATTGCGTCGAGCCTGGCTACGGGAGCGATGGGATCGACGTCAGTCAGGCGAGGCCACTCAATACCGCTCGTCACTCCTGAAATGGTACGGAGATGAAAAAGGGGCGGCGGTCAAATATGCCGAGGCATTTGAGATCTGTGAATACGGATCACAGCCCTCGGATGCAGAGATCCGACGGCTGTTTCCGTTTCTGCCAACACAGCCAGCACCAGCCAAATAGATCGGCCGATCGAGGCTCTGAGTATCTCGGGGCAACAGACTGGCGCTGTTTCAAGATTTGGTTCTCGGGGAGGACTGGCATTCCTGCGAGTTGAAACCCCGTCGGACAAGAATGTCCAACCTACGGCATCAGTGCTTGTAAACTTTGTGCTGTGGTCGACCAGACAGGATCTGCTCTTTGCCCCAGTTGGTAACTGCGCGAAATGCTTCGCTGCGAATGAACTCCTGAAATGCGGATTCGTCTGACCACTCACTCGTGATCAGATAAGACGCATCGTCGCTGACGTCCTTCCACAGCGTGGAACTGGTATGTCCCGGTGCTGCTTTCAGAGCATCAATGACGCCCGCAAACTTATCCTCGAAGCTTTTCTGCATTCCGGGGATAACGTGATAGTTCATGCCCACTGTAATCATGATCTTAATTCCTGTGATTGGTTAAAGAGACGTCTCTGAAAGATTGCTGGCTGAAGTGTATCAGACGCGGGCTGATTCTCGGTCGTTTTTCGTCGCTTCGATAATGGCAGGAATTTGAGCCCGTAAGGCCTGTCGTTTCCCGCAGCAATTTGTCTGCGGAACGCTGTTTCACAAAGCAGGAAACAACGCCGCCCCATCCGGC
>CANHVD010000304.1 GCA_947463775.1 Planctomycetaceae bacterium
GTTCAGCACTGCGCTGGTCGACGCGGAGGTCAGAGTTTCCGTCGTTCCCTGATCGTCGATATAAGAGACGCGCACGGAAAGCGTTGATCCCACGTCAGCGTCCCCTGTCGTGTATGTCGCAGCTGCAGCTCCCGTGATGTTGGCGCCATTTCTCAGCCATTGGTAGCTGAACGCGCCCAGGCCATCTGCGTCATTGATCGCGGACGTGTTGGCAGTCAGCGTCTGGTTCTCACGTATCGTGCCCTGAATTACGGGCAATCCCACCGGCGTGTCGTTGATCCCGACGATCGCAGCGGTCGAAGTGGAAGTCAGAGTTTCGACAGTTCCATGACCGTCAGTGTACGAAATCTGCAGGCTGATTGTTGATCCAACATCAGGATCGCTGGCCGAGTAAGTGCTGGCGGTTGCTCCGGAGATCACAGAGCCCTCTCGCAGCCATTGATAATTGATGGTTCCGAGTCCATCAATGTCGGCCAATGCAGACACGTCGGCCGTCAACGTTTGATTCTCTGTCGCTGTGCCCGTGATTAAAGGCAATCCGGTGGGAACATCATTGATATTCTGTACGGCTGCGGTCTGGGCTGAAGTCAAAGTCTCGAGAGTTCCAAACGCGTCGGTGTAACGAATACGCACAGACAGCTGTCCATCCACGTCGGCATCGCCTGTGGCATATGTCGAAGATGTTGCTCCAGCGATGTCTGTTCCGTTGCGAAGCCACTGGTAACTGAAAGCGCCCAGACCATCTGCATCGCTGATTGCGGCCGTGTTGGCTGTCAGCGTCTGATTTTCACGAACTAACCCCGTGATGGTGGGAATTCCGACCGGCGCGTCGTTTGTGGCGACTACGGCGATCGATCTCACAGCCGCGGTGCTGGAGAGATGAGCATCACTGGCTGTGATTGAGATCGTCCGATTGCTGGTCGATGGTGCGTTACTGTTGTTCGAATACGTGACAGATCGCAACGCTGCTTCATAGTTAGCGACGCTGGTCGAGCCGGTGAGTGTCAGCGTGCCCGTTGATGAATCCCAGGTTCCACTGATGCCCGATTGATTGGTAAAGCTGAGCACGTCCTGCGTCGAATCATAGTTGCCGGTGATTCTGACCGTGGCGGAGATCAGTGTCGCGCTGTCCGCATCAGTCAGAGTCAGTTGGTCATCAATCGCGATCGGCCCACTGTTCTCGGTGTAAGTCAGCGTCAGGCCGCTGGTCGTCAGTGATGGAGCCACGAACGGACTGAACGTATCGTTCGTCAGATCGTAGATGCCATCCAGAAACTCCGCACGTTCAATATTAGTCAGCGTGTCTGTCCCGTCACGCCCCGGAGTTTGATCGTCAATGACTTTGTCGGGAGTGCCGCTGATGGCGTATTCGGCATAGTTGCCAGAATAGACAACGGTGTCGATGCCACCCAGCCCATCGATGAGATCATTGCCATTCGTGGCCGCGATCACATCGGCGCCTTCAGTGCCTGTGTAGTTTGCGAGGATATGGTCCCATGTAGACCAGAGTTCTTCAGAGAACGCGACCTTTGTCGAAACGTTGCCAACCTGTTCTTCCAGAATCCAGTCGCCGCCCTGCGTTGTAGCCCCAGTCGCGTCATCGCTGGCCGCCACATCGCCTCCAGAGGCTTCGGCAATGACCTGCATCAGGGCTCGGCCAGACTCCGCAGCCGCCAGATCGCAGCCGTAGATCAGTATGTCGGCATCAGAAGTCAGTGCATTCGCCCAGGACTCAATCGCGCTCAAATGATTGAAAACGGTGCCGACATTCAGAATGTCATTGCCCAGCTCAACACGACCTTCAGACCCGTGCGACACGATATGCACCGCCGCGACGTTATCGAGGTTGCTCAAAGCGGCCGTGATCTGATCAATGCCGCTGCGGTCGGGGTCCAGCAGGATTGCGATGAATTCTCGATTCGGATCCGACTCGTTTTGTAAATCAATCAGCAACGCGTTGAGATCGGGTGTATTTGAATCAATAAACACCACCTCCCGTAACGGTTCCGTGTCCGGTACAGGTTCCAAACTACCGTCAGCGATGTCCGGATTACGGTCTGCAATATCCGTGGTCAGTTGACCAGGCCATCCGGTGGCGGCCAGATCAAACAGATCCATGTCTGACAATGTGGCGAATTCTGTCAGAGCCTCGGCAGCCCCCGCATCAAGTCCGGAGGCGACTGTGCTTAGTTCATCGGGATTTATGTCTTCGGCGAGGTCGAGATCATGCGCAGAGGCCGACATCAGCAGGAGAGGTTCGAGTTGCTCAAGTCTGTCGCGCGCAGGCATGCCCTTAACACCAGGCGGTGTCGACTTTACTGGCGATATCAGACGATTGAACTTCATCAGACTTTAGTCATGTATTGAGCGTTTTCGTTTATCGGCGAGCCTCAGGCGTAGGCAAAAGTGGAAACGACACCTGCGGCTTGCCGTTCAACAATCACATCAACAGACCTCGCTGCCGATGCCTGCGAGACACGGCGGTGTGGTCGGAAGCGTTCTCATCACACAAAACACCAGGAACGCCGCTAAACAACGATCGCAGGGAAATATCCAGAATGTCCCAAGGAAACTCATAGCTCGCAAAGCCTGCAGCGGCGTGGAAAACGTGAATCTGTCCTCAAAAGCAAAGTGGACAATTCGACAGAATCGATTTAATCGCAACGTGAGCAGGCCAACAACGACTACTGAACGAACCAACGGCCGTCCTCAGAACTCGACAAATTCCAGCAAAAGCGGATGACTCTGAAATCGCAGCCGAAATCCTTGAGCTACGTTTGCATCAGACCACACTGAAGAATCCTGCGCTGTGGGGAGATGTTGAACATGACCACCATTGAAACTGAAGATCTCGAAGCCGCATTTCTGCGCGAGTATCCGTTGCTGCATCGTGTCGCTGATGCGAATCTGGACAAGAAGCTCCGTGCGCGAGTCAGCCCTTCCGACGTAGTTCAGGACGCCTGGGTCGAAGCCGTCGCGCGGTTTGGCGATAAGGAACAAACGACGGACATGTCCCTGAGCGCCTGGCTGAAGTTTGTCGTTCGCCAGAGTGTGAATCGTTTGCGTCGCTTTCATCTGGGAGCTGACAAACGCACGGTCGATCGCGAGCAACGCCCCAGATTTCAGGGCACGGACAATGAGTCCACCGTTTCTCGCCTTGTCGAAGCTTTGTCAGCCTCCATGGCCGGGCCGGCATCACAGCTCGTTCGCCAGGAAGCTCAGCAGCGAATCCACTCGCTGATCTGCGGTATGGATGAGGCTGATCGGGAAATTCTGCTGCTGCGGCATGTCGAGAATCTTACCAATCAGGAATGCGCGGAACGACTGAATCTGACAACGTCCGGGGCCAGTAAACGTTACATGCGAGCCCTCGAGCGGCTCCATGAACTGGCTGGCACGACAAGTCTGTATTGAGACTGCCTAATGAAACTTGGCCATGAAATTGATCCGGACATTGACTGGTGTCTGCCTGATGCGGAAACGGATGCGTTTCTGTCGCAGGTACGACGCGGCGAACGTCCGTCGATTGATGAATTGGTGATGCGATTTCCGGACCATGCGGAACAGGTTCGTCGCCAGTGTCGCATGATGATGTTTGCCGAGCGGTTGGGAACGAATCCGCATCCGATCGCCGCTAGATTTCGGGAACCGCCATCGTTGATGCGGCTCGATGACTATGAAATTCATCGGCTGATTGGTCGCGGTGGTATGGGCTTTGTCTACGAAGCCAGCAAGTCCGGGTTGAGCCGTCGTTTGGCGATCAAGGTCCTGGCCGATCAGGTGTCAACATCGCGTTCATTGCCCAAACGATTTGCTCTGGAAGCAGAAGCAGCTTCTCGGCTGCATCATCCCAATATCGTTCCAGTCTTCGATTATGGCGAGTTTCAGGGACTGCAGTTCCTCGCCATGCCGTATATCGACGGGTGCAATCTGGAGCAGGTCATTCGCCACCTGATCCTGAAAAAGTCCGGTGTCAGCGTTCCGAAAGCCAATGCCGCGCCGGACGAATGTCTGGCGGCGGTCGATTCATGGGAGAAGATTGCTCGTCTGGGAGCTCAGGTCGCGTCCGGTCTGCAGCATGCACATCAGCATGGCATGATTCATCGAGACATCAAGCCAGCCAATCTGCTGCTGGACCGTCAGGCGAATTTGCATATCGCCGACTTTGGGCTAGCCAAGATTCGCGACGAGGACAGTAATCTCAGTCGTACCGGCGACACAATTGGTACGCCACGATATATGTCGCCGGAAGCGTTGCGTGGCTTCACAGATGAACGCAGCGATGTGTTCGGTCTCGGGGTGACACTATATGAGCTTGTGTCACGAACCGAAGCCTTCTCCGGCACGACGGCTCGTCAGGCGATTCAGGATCGTTCGATTCTTGCTCTTCCGCCGCTGAAAGAATTGCGACCGGATGTTCCCGAGTATCTCGCGGACATCATCATGAAAGCCTGCGCGCCCGATCCTCGCGATCGGTTTGCGACGGCACAGGCGTTTCAGCAGGAACTGAATCGTTTCGCCCATGGTGGCAACTCACGCGATCGACGGCGATTTCAGAAAAGTCTGGCCTCGTCCGTTCGTTCGGGCAGCTCCCCCAAAGGTTGGTTTCTGGCCGGAGCAGGTCTGGTCGCCGGTTTGTCAATTCTCATCGCGGCACAGATGTTTTTGTCGAGTGGCCGAGCCGAAAATGTAGCAGCCAGTGGAGCACCAAGCTTTACCGGAATCCGAGGAGGCGAGTCACTGAATATTCGTCTGGAGAATGGTGACACCGCGTTCAATGACGTGAAACTGCAGTGCTACGATCCTGATGGCGTCGCTGCGATGTATCAGATCACCGGCGGAGCTGATGCAGATTTGTTTGCCGTGCATCCTGATTCGGGAACGGTTTTGTTTCGCCAAACGCCGAATGCAGTTCGTCCTTATGACCAGAATCGCGATGGCATTTATGAAGTAGATCTGGGGGTGACCGATTACAGGCGGGCTCATCTGCTTCAATTCGTGGATTCACCAAACAACGGTGGTCTGAAAACCTTCGAACCCGTTTCCGGAGGCATCGGCAATGCTCCGTGGAGCGATATCAGACTGCGAGAATCACTGCTGGGTGCGGCCACTCCGGACGGTCGACGTCTGTTTCATGCACACGAGCTGACAGATGGCATCGTTTCTCTGTACATGACGGATCGAGCCATTGACGGAACCTGGCAGCAGCCAATCCTGCTCAGCGAAGACTGCGAACTGGATCGCCATCTTCACGGCCTGGCGACTCACGATGGGAAGACATTCCTTGCGCTCATGAGCAATCCGGCGGACGACGCGGAGGAATCTCAGCTGTGGACGCTTGAGCTGCATGAGAACGGACGTTTTCGTAAGACTCGAGAAGTATCGTCGAGTGGTATTCCCGCACAGGCCGTGGGACTCTGGATGTACGATGATGAGTCTGTGATGTATTACGTTGCAAACTCGGGTCAGCTGGAGCAATGGCTGGGGCTCATTCACACGGACTGTACGATTCAGAGTTCGCTGATTTCCGTCGGCCCCTGGCACTCCTCGCTGACGATGATTGATGCCTGCGGCTGGGTCGAAACGCTCTCCGACGGCGACGATGGAATGCCTGTTCATTTGCGAGTTACCTTCGACGAATAGTATTGCGCTGCCGCAAATCCGTAATGATGCGCTGCCGCCGCGTTGACCGCATGATTTCGACTGAAGACGAGCGTAGGCCGTTGTTCTGGTCGCGCGTCCTGCGTTGTCGTTTAGCGGCGAGCCGTCGCCGCCGGCAAATCTGATCAACGACGCCTGCGGCTTGCCAGTAAACGATGTTGTTAACATCTCGCTGGCCAAACGCATTCCTTGAGACCTTCGCTCCCGGGAATAAACCCCGCGGAAAGAATGCATGGGCTTGTTTTGAACTCAAGGTTGGTGTCAAGAAGTTGTCGACGTTTTCGAAGGCTGACGGAGATTTTCAAAGAATCCCTGTCCACGATTTGTCGGCCCCGCAGTTAAGTCCCCGGCGGGAGTCGGTTCAGATGTGTTGAACTGACGCCAACACTTTCAGAGCTTAATGGGGAAACTGAGCATAATGGCCACGGATAAGAATCGCGGATTGGATCTGAGCGGAATTGAATCACTTGAGCCAATGATCCTGATGTCAGCATCAGCAGCGGACATTGATGCAGCTACGCTGGATGACGCGACTGAAGGCAATGACGTCATGGTTGCTCTCGAAGCTGGCGGCTTCATGGATGGCAAAGCCGGCCATGATATCCTGATTGGCCTCGCCGGCGACAATTATCTGAAGGGTGGAGATGGTCATGATATGCTGATCGCAATTCGCGGCGACAATGTGATCGATGGCGGTGACGGCCAGGACACATTGGTTTACTGGGGCGGAAATCGAGCTGACTACAAGGTCACCGACAAGGGATTTGGAATCCTTGAAATCGACAATGGCCGCTCGACGGACTTTGTGACCAACGTCGAAGAAATTCAGTTCCGTGACGGATCGTATTCTGTCGCGGATCTGTTCAAAGCCGGCTCTGCCCCTGCCGCCCCTGCGGCACTTGTGGTAGATGCGGTCGCTCCTGTTGACGCTGAGGAAGTGGTCACTGAACCTGCTGTTCCTGTCGCCGTTGTACCAACAGTGGTCGAAGAAGCCGTTGAAGTCACAACGACTCAACTGCCAGTTGAAGAAGTGGTCGTTGACGAGATCGCCGTAGAAGAAACCGACGAAGTAGTAGTCGTCGACGAAGTGGTGACGGACGAAGAAGCTGAAGAAGTTGTCGTTGCTGACGAAGAGGTCGTGGTCGCTGACGAGATCGTCGTAGAAGAAACCGACGAAGCTGTAGTCGTCGAAGAAGTGGTGACGGACGAAGAAGCTGAAGAAGTTGTCGTTGCTGACGAAGAGGTCGTGGTCGTTGACGAGATCGCCGTAGAAGAAACCGACGAAGTTGTAGTCGTCGA
>CANHVD010000305.1 GCA_947463775.1 Planctomycetaceae bacterium
CGTTTACATCCAGATCTGCGTCCCAACCTGTGGTTGCGAACTGATCAGCTGCCGCCGTAACGGTGACCGCATTCGATACGATTACGGCAAGTACGCTGTAGACGTCCGCATCAAGCGAGATCACATCGAAGTTGACTATCAGGACTAGTCTCAGCACATTCTGGTTGGCGTGAGTCAGCCAGACATGCCTGACAAGACTTATTGAAACTGCGACAAGGGCGATGGAGCCAATCCATCGCCCTTGTTTTTTTGGCTCTGCGCGAAATGAAGTGCACGGCCCAGGACGAAGCCAATGAAACAGCGAGAGATCTCCATGGGAGGACTTCAGGCAGCGGCTGGCAAATAACCTACCAATCAGGCGAGTACCGGTGTCAACCGGCCGGTACCTTCGTACTAAACAACTATTTCAATCTGCGCACTTCATTTCGCGCTGAACCGTTTTTTTTTGTCACTCAACCAGCCACACGTCGCTCGACAATCAGCCGAAGCTGAATCTTTTGAAGCGATCCGCTTGCTTGATCAAATAGCCTAAAAACGCTGGAAGAGCCAGAGAAACAACACAACCCGACGCGTCACGGCGTGTTGAATTAATCAGCCGGAACGCGTCAGAGGGGTGTTGATTGAGTCGTATATGGATCGTTTTCGTTTAACGGCGAGCCGCAGGCGTAGGCGAAATCCAGCGGCAACGCCTGCGGCTTGCCGTTAAACGACTAAATCAACAAGCCGTGACGCGTCGGGTTGGGATGAAAATTTACCCTTTATGCCACGGGCCACGACGCATCAGGATTCCGCGACCTGTCGCTAAGTTGTGTGTATCGTCGTGGGGGCTACTTCAGCAGGGCATGCAACTGCTCGTCAAGCAGGCTGGAGACTTTAAGTCGGCTCATGCTAAAATCGCCAAAGTCAGTATGTCGACTTGGGACAGACACAATATAAGCCCCAGCAGCAGCAGCGGCGCGAGAGCCGGTTTCGCTGTCCTCAAGGACGAGCATTTCGGCAGGGTTAACGCCATGCATCTCGGCGGCCTTGAGATAAATCTCCGGATGAGGTTTGCCGTGAGTCACATCTTCGGCAGTGAGGGTGAAATCAATTCTGTGCAGCAGACTGAACTTCTCAAGCAGATGCGTCATGTAGGTTCGAGGTGACGAAGTAGCGACCGCGCGAGGCAGCTTTTTGGCGTCCAGCAGATCGAAGACCTCCAGCAGTCCCGGCATCATGGCAAGGCGATTCTCAGCCAGCGATGCGAACAGGACTTTCGTCTCCAGCATCAGATCTTCAAGAGAATCCGTTAGCCCTGTGAGATCTCGCAGAACAGTAAATGCCTCGACAGGACGCCGCCCCATCATGCCGTGGCGAATGGTGTCGGTCATTTCCAGGCCTCGACGAGCCATCAACTCGACGCCAGCCAGCTCAAAAATGTCCTCGGTATTGAGCATCAGCCCATCAAGGTCAAAAACCACAGCACGAATAACAGGGCGGCTCGACATGGAGAGTTGGCCAGCGTTTCAATAGGGGAGGAGATGTAAAACGGGCTCGATCAATTACGCGAATTCATTGAGCCAAAACAGAGCAGGATCACCGACGGTTTCTCCGCCTTCTGAGAAATGCGGCAAAGTTTCCGACGCGTGTACGTTCAGCGTGTATTGTAGTGTCAGATAAAGAGAGAGACACCGCTGGCAGAGAGTCATTCATGGATCTCCCGTTGGCGGTTGCCGAGAAGACTGCTCCCGTTTCCGGGAATTGCAAAGGCCGTTAACGTCGCTCTTTGACTCAGTTTTCAGACACCCCTAGACTCGCGGCCCCTTCAAAAGGAACTAAGTCTACACGTTCTTTGCCTGTCTAAGGTACATTCGCGTTGTCCAGCGGTCAGCCGAATCAGAATGAACGTCGCAGATCGAGGGCCTCTCAGATCGCACAAGCCTATCGGACGGCTCACGAAGTTGTTTCGGCGGCAGCATCACTGGGGTTGCTTGTTTTTGCGGGGTACTGGCTGGATGCGAAATACGGCTGGGGTCCCTTGTTGACGATTTGTGGTGCCCTTCTCGGTTTAGTCGTTGCCGGAGTGTCTCTTAGACAACTCCTGCGTCGACTGGATCGCGAATCGGCGGAGTTGAAACGAAAAGCGGCGAAGGCCAGAGAGGCTCGCGCGGAGTGACTCAGAATTCTCGAGGTGCTGGTATCAAGTCTGCCCTATGGCTCACATTTTTTGTGGCGCTGGGGTGGGCGTTGTGTTTCTGGCCTGCGAGAACGTTGCGTGGCGAAGCGGGAGTTTGGTGGATGTCACTTGCGGCAATTGCCGTTTTGGTGCCTGGCTGGATTGTTGTTTTTCTTTCGAGTGCCGCTATTCTGCGAAACCATCTAGTCGCAATGCTTGTACAGACGATGATTCGTCTCTTTAGTGTTGCCGGTACCTCCGTGGCGGTAAAACAACTTCGCCCGGATTTGGGAATCGTCGATTTCTTTGGCTGGCTGATTGCGTTCTATTTGCTCGCATTGGCCGTTGAGGTAACGTTGCTGAAACGAAGAATTTCTGCAGCGTCAGCAAAATAGCTTTCTTTCTTTTCAGGCATCATCAGGGGCTGGCGGACAAGCGGAAATGAGTGAGCACGATCATTTTCATCACGTTCGCGACTACACCTATTTTGAGGTGCCCAAGTTTCTGACGTCTCCACACGCTTTTGAAAGCGTTGACGCTGTGCCTTGGCACACGCTTCAGGCTCTTCATCTTCACAGCCCTTCGCTGGAGCAGGTGAATGAAGCCATGGAGGGTAAGATCTTTATTCCTCAGCCGTTTGCGGGGACCGCTCGCGAGCCGGGGTTTCTGATCTCTAAGTTCATGGTGCTGCAGGTTGTTGTATTGCTTCTCTGCCTCGTGATTTTTCGCGGATTGGCGAAGCGAATTGGTAGCGGAGTTCCTGCAAAGGGACGTTTCTGGAATTTCTGGGAAGCGATTGCTCTCTTCATCCGGGACGAAGTAGTTCGACCGACGATTGGCGATCATTCCCATGATGATCATGGTGATGGTCACGAAGAGCACGGTCATCAGGATCATGGGCATGCTGCTCACGGCCATCATGATCACGGGCATGGGCACGCGGCTCATGCACATGGTGCTCACGCGATTGCTTATGCTCACCCGGGCGACAAATACCTGCCGTTCGTTTGGAGCTGCTTCTTCTACATTCTGCTTTGCAACTTGCTGGGTGCTGTACCGTTCCTTGGTTCAGCCACTGGTGAGATCAATGTGACTGGTGCGTTGGCTTTGACGGCTCTGGTGACTACGTTCATCTATGGTGCGCAAGCAATGTCAGTGAAGGGTTTCTTCGGAAATCTGATTCCTGAAACGGGAGTACCGGGGATTGCCGGTCTTGCTCTCGGTGGCATGATGTTTGTGATCGAGCTGTTGGGTTTCTTCATTAAGCACGGTGTTCTGGCGGTTCGCTTGTTTGCAAACATTATGGGTGGTCACACGGTGTTGGGTGTGATTCTCGGCTTCATTGCAATTGCGGCCGCCCAAAGTAACGTTATTTATGGCATGGTTGCTTCTGGCAGTGTTTTAGGCCAGGTGTTTATCGGGTGCCTTGAGCTGTTTGTAGCGTTCCTGCAGGCTTATGTGTTTTCGTTCCTCGCAACGATCTTTATTGCGGGTGCGATTCACAAGCACTGATTTGGTTTTGTATGCGGTCGCATCTTCGAAGTTGTGACTGATTGCTGTTTGTTCTGAAATTGGTTTCGCCGGTCGCCCGAGACAGGCGGCGTCACTTTGGTGAGTCTTGTTTGAAAGAGGAGTTTCGTTGTGGCTCAGTTCGTGAAGACTTGTTTCCTGGTTGTTGCTGCGATTGTTGCGATGAGCGTACCTGCGATGGCCCAGGAAGCCGTTGCTGCTGGTGGTGCTCAGCCGTTGATTTCTTTCAGCGGTGCTGCTGGTGCTGGTATCGTAATGCTGGGTGCAGCATTCGGTATCGCAAAGATTGGTGCTGCTGCTTTCGAAAGCATGGCTCGTCAGCCAGAAGTTGCTGGTGACATCCGCGGTGCGATGATCGTTGCTGCTGCTCTTATCGAAGGTGCGACATTCTTCGCTCTGATCGTTTGTATGCAGAGCTAGTATTGTTGCGTTGCGGGTCGGTTTGTGTTCTTCGGTTGTTCTGGTTTTTGGTCGGCGAATTCCATGTGCTGTACGTCTGCTAAGAGTCTGCTCCGCCTCGTCTTGATTGGCGGCTTGGTCCTCTTCGGGGGTTCCGCGCGTTTGATGGCTGAAGAAGCGCCAGCGAAGGCTGATGCTGCGGCAGCTTCGACGTCTGAAGCGGGAACTGAGGGGCATCCAGAAGGTCATGGCGCTGATCACGGAAGTGATCATGGTCATCCGTCTGGTGTTCCATTGGCGTGGAAGGCCGATCTGGCTCTGTTCTCGCTGATCACGTTTGTGCTCTTTATCATTGTTCTGGGCAAATTTGCCTGGGGCCCAATGATTCAGGGTCTTGATAAGCGTGAGTTGGGAATTCAGAAGGCCATTAATGATGCCGAAGAAGGTCGTCGTAAGACTCACGCGATGCTGGCAGAGTACGAGCAGAAGCTCAAGACTGCTGAGCAGACCGTGCAGGCAATGGTGGCCGAGGCTCGTCGGGATGCAGAGCGAACCAGTCAGGACTTGATTGCGAATGCTCAGCGTGAAGTCAGCCTGATCCGTGATCGTGCTAAGGACGATATTCGTCAGGCTACAGATACTGCCCTGGCGGAAGTGTTTACGCAGATCAATTCTCAGGTCGTGTTGGCCACAGAGCATGTTCTCGGGCGTGCTCTTGATGAGTCTGATCAGGATCGTCTGGTCAGTCAGGCTCTGGCGGAAATTTCTCGCTAAGAGCTCAGCTTTGATCTGTTGAGTTGTTTGTATCACAAGCGGTGCTTGTTGAAGCTGTCTTCGGGGTTTGTCATGTCCGAATTGCGTTCAGATTCTCGTCCTGACAGTGTACTGGAAGATCCAGGTGCACTGGCTGTTTCGACGATGTACGCTCAGTCGTATATGACCGCCGCCGTGTCGGCCGGCGGTACCGCTCCGGAAGAAGAGTTGAATTCTCTGATTGATGATGTGCTGGCGAAGTTTCCGGAGTTCCGGGACCTGTTAATGTCCGATTTAATCGGGCGAGATCAGAAGCTGGTTATCCTTGATCGAGTGATCACTCCGCAGTGTTCCGAGTTCTTCGCAAACTTCCTGCGAGTGCTGATTAATCATGGCCGCATTTCGTTGCTGCCGATGATTCGCAGTGTTCTGGTGAAGTTGCAGGAACAGGCTGCTGGCAAACAGAGAATCCGCGTGCGTTCCGCACGGCCACTTTCTGGTTCTGCCCGCGCGAAGATTGTTGATCATTTGAAGAGTACATTTGGGTTTGAACCCATTCTGCAGGAAACCGTCGATGCTTCGTTGCTCGGCGGAGTTGTGCTGCAGGTTGGTGATACTGTTTATGATTCATCGCTGCGATCCCGGCTGAAACAGCTGAAGGGTCGTCTGGTGGAGAAAGCATTCAATGAAATTCAAAGCGGACGAGATCGCTTCAGTCATCCAGAAGGAGATTGAAGACTTTCGCGGTCAGATTCAGACCGCAGAAGTTGGTCGCGTAATCGAAGTCGGTGACGGGATTGCTCGTTGTACCGGCCTGTCGAATGTGATGTCCGGCGAAATGCTGGAATTCCCAGGCGGCACTCGCGGTTTTGCGTTCAACCTTGAAGAGAACAGCGTCGGCGTCGTGATTCTCGGGAACTACCTGAAGATTGCGGAAGGCGACGAAGTTCGCTCCACGGGCAAACTGTTGTCGGTCCCTGTTGGTGAAGCGTTGCTGGGACGCATGGTTGACCCTCTGGGCAATCCGCTCGACGGTAAGGGTCCGGTGTTGACATCGGAGACTCGGCCTGTTGAGTGGCTCGCTGCGGGTGTGGCCGAGCGTCAGCCGGTAAAAGAGCCGCTGCAGACCGGTATCAAGGCGATTGACGCGATGACCCCGGTCGGTCGTGGTCAGCGCGAATTGATCATCGGTGACCGCAAGACTGGTAAGACAGCCATCGCGATCGACACGATCCTGAACCAAAAAGACACGGGCGTTATCTGCGTCTATGTGGCTTGCGGTCAGCGAGCGTCATCAATTGCTGGTGTGATGGAAGTTCTCCGTCAGAACGGTGCACTCGATTACACAATCGTAGTTGCGGCAACCAGCTCTGATCCTGCCCCAATGCAGTACATCGGACCTTACGCCGGTGCGGCGATGGCTGAGTACTTCATGTACAAGGGCAAGCACACTTTGATCGTCTATGATGACTTGTCAAAGCAGGCTGTTGCCTATCGACAGTTGTCACTGTTGATGCGTCGTCCTCCAGGCCGTGAAGCGTTCCCCGGGGACGTGTTTTACTGCCACAGCCGATTACTTGAACGAGCAGTCAAGCTGAACAAGGAGCTGGGTGGTGGCTCAATGACGGCTCTGCCAATCATTGAAACTCTGGAAGGCGAAGTTTCGGCTTACATTCCGACTAACGTGATTTCGATCACCGACGGTCAGATTTATCTTGAGCCGGACTTGTTCTGGAAGGGGATTCGTCCCGCAATTAACGTCGGGGTGTCCGTGAGCCGCGTGGGTGGTAACGCTCAGACAAAGGCCATGAAGAAAGTGGCGGGAAGTCTCCGACTTGACCTTGCTGCTTTCCGTGAACTGGAAGCTTTTGCTCAGCTTGGAACAGAACTCGACAAAGACACACAGGCACAGCTCGACCGCGGTTACCGCATGGTGGAGATTCTGAAGCAGCGACAATTCGGACCATTGCATGTTGCCGACCAGGTGGTCGCAATTTACGCAGGGACGAAAGGCTACTTTGACAAAGTGCCGGTTGCGAAGGTTGCGGAGACAGAAGCTCAGCTTCACGAGTTTATCCGAACAGAGCACGCGGACTTCCGTGACAAGCTGGTTGCAGAAG
>CANHVD010000306.1 GCA_947463775.1 Planctomycetaceae bacterium
GAGACAGAAGAACCCCAACACTTCTCTGGATCCGATTCAAAAGCCTTCGCCACGCAAGCGACCATCCAGCAAAGCGGCGAAGCGGAAACCGTTCCGGCCTGTTGACGATAAGCCAGTCAAGCCAATCAATAAAGGACGCGATCGCCGCAGAGCCAAATAGGTTATCGACCTGCTTTACTGGAACGAGTTTGGAAGTTTTAACCTGTCGTTGCTGATTGGTGAAGGCCGGGCTTTTCTGCCGGAAAGATCTTTCGCGACAGAACGCATCGTGCGTGCAATCGGGTGAGGATTGCACGCTGCATGTGTCATGACATGCACAGAGGTCGCGGCAAGTCATGAAGTCCCGCCCGGAAAGAAGTATTCAGAAGGGCGTATTCAAACCCGCGACTACGCTCATTGCTGTGTTTCCGGGGCAATTGATTTGCGATCGACGATGCGGAAAAGTAGGATCTCACCGTCTTAGTTGACAATGTTTAGGCCTTGGCGGCTTGTCAATTTTGAATTTGAGTTTTCACCCACTGGTTCCTTCCTGAACAATTCTGGTCGGCATCTCCTGCTGAATGTACGACAGATTTCTTCAGTAAGGCCGTCCCTCCTGAACAATTTGGAGTTCTCGTAGATGTCGAACAAACCATCTGATTCCTCACGTCGTGGCTTTCTGAAGACCTCTGCAGTGGCTGCGGCTGGATCTCCTATCCTGACGAACCTCAGCCCAATCCGCGCGGCTCATGTTAACAGTGATGAGACCATTCGCATCGGTCTCATCGGTTGCGGTGGTCGAGGTCGAGGTGCTGCGGATCAGGCGATGAACACCGCTGGCCCGACAAAGCTTGTGGCTGTCGCCGATGCGTTTGACGATAACCTGAAGAGTGCCGTTGGTCAGTTGAAGCGTCAGCACGGCGATAAAGTTGACGTTCCGGAAGATCGTCAGTTCGTTGGTTTCGACGCCTACACAAAGGTGCTGGAGCAGGATTGCGATATCGTGATCCTGGCGACACCTCCAGGCTTCCGCCCGTTGCATTTTGAAGCCGCTATCAATGCCGGCAAGCACGTTTTCATGGAAAAGCCGGTGGCTGTTGACGCCGTCGGTGTTCGCAAGGTGCTCGACGCCAACCAGGTAGCCAAGTCAAAGAACCTCGCGGTTGCCGTTGGTCTGCAGCGACACCACGAGCCAATCTACATCGAAACGATCAAGCGTTTGCAGGACGGCGAGATTGGACGTATCGTCGCGACTCGTTGCTATTGGAACGGCGACGGTGTTTGGGTTCGCCCACGCCTTGATGGCCAGACCGAGATGGAGTACCAGATGCGCAACTGGTACTACTTCAACTGGTTGTGCGGTGACCATATCAACGAGCAGCACATTCACAACCTTGACGTCATCAACTGGCTGATGGGTGGTCCTCCGAAGATGGCTCAGGGACAGGGTGGTCGTCAGGTACGAACCGGCAAAGAGCACGGAGAAATCTACGATCATCACTTTGTGGAATTCACCTATGAGAAGGACGGCGAAAGCTCCGTTCTGCTCAGCCAGTGCCGACACATTCCAAATTGCTGGAGTTCAGTGTCTGAATACGCTCACGGGTCGGAAGGCTCGTGCAACATTGGTGACGGAAAGATTTTCGACGCCAAGGGCAACCTGAAGTGGGAATACAATCGCAAGTCTGAAGACGGCAAGCGAAAGAATATTCATGACGGCCACCAGGATGAGCATCACGACCTGTTTGCTTCCCTGCGAAAGGGCGAGATTCCAAACGAAGGAGACTACGGCGCTCACAGCACCATGACTTCAATCCTTGGACGCCTCGCAACTTACTCCGGCAAGGAGATTTCGTTCGAGGAAGCTCTGAAGTCTGATCTCTGCATTTCACCGGTCGAGACGTATCATTCGTTCAAGGATACGCCACCGATCCTTCCAAACGCCGACATGACCTATCCAATCCCGATGCCAGGGGTCACGAAGGTTCTGTAATCGGAGTCAGCCTGGAAATTCCTGACTTTGTAATGCATCGAAAGAGGCCACGATTGTCATTATCGTGGCCTCTTTTTTTTGCTCGTTGGACCTTGGACCTCGAACCTTCACCTTGGAGTGCGGCAGCCTGCTGCCGCACTCCAAAAGGGTCTCACACGCGAGGCTTCGCTGCTCCGCCGATTGCTTCAAGCTGCTGATCGCGTTTGGCGATGGCGTCGGAGATGACCTTTTGACTGGCGGCATCAAGAGTTCTGTCGCCGGCCGTCACGGTTTGTTCAATCTGTTGCGGACTGCGAGCTCCAACGATCGCTGATGTCAATTCGGGCCGACGCAGAGTCCATGCGATCGCGACATCTGTTACCGACCACTGCAACGACTCCGCAAGAACACCGAGCGTGTTCACGAATTCCAGATTGATTTCCAGTTGAGGCGAATGGAAACGAGGGTCTTTCGAGCGATGATCTTTGCTCGACAACGCGGCAACTCGTTCGGCGGTGAATTTCCCTGTGAGCAGACCTTTGCCCATTGGGCTATAACAAACAACGCCGATGTTTTCTTTGCCGCAGAACGGCAGAATTTCAGCCTCGACATCGCGTGCAATCATGCTGTACGGCGGCTGCAGTGAGGCAATGGGATGGATCGCCTGAAGCCGCTGCATCTGACTGACCGAGTGATTCGAAACGCCGATGTGCCGAACCTTTCCCTGTTGCTTGAGATCAACCAGTGTCTGCCAGCCTTCTTCGATTTCTTCATCAGGCTCCGGCCAATGCATCTGGTACCAGTCGATGCAGTCCGTGTTCAAACGAAGCAGGCTCGCTTCGCATTCTGCGATTACGCTTTCGCGTTTCAGGCACTTGCCGATTTCTCCGTTTCCCAGAGCAACTCGTCCGCACTTTGTCGCGACGATCGGCCGATCTGCTTTAGGAATGGCCTCCAAGGCTTTCGCGACCAGAATCTCACTGCGACCTTCGCCATAGATGGCGGCTGTATCGATCCAATTGATCCCCAGTTCGACCGCACGCACAATCGCCCCGATGGCTTCAGATTCGTCCTGGTCGCCCCAGCCGAATTTCCAGTCACCGCCACCAATCGCCCACGTCCCGAGACCAATCACACTGATCTTGAGCCCACTTGAGCCTAATGTTCGAAACTGCACTTGTGGAATCCTTGGAATGAAGCCGAAATACGGTGCCTGTGGAGTTCTAGGAACAGTCCCGAAACAGTATCCGGGTCAATCAAATGGAGACTCGCCCGGTGTGCCTGCGTTCGCTGAGGCTCACTTGTCACACCCTACACAAAATCGTTGAAATGTGTCGGGAATGACAAGTACGCCGCGGCGACGTAAGTCGGATGCTAAGTCATGATCCGTCTGAAATGCTGGCTAAAGCCAACACGACAACTTGAACTCCGACTAGATTATCAACATAACGGCCTCAGGATATCGGCAAGCCATGTCACTTTACAGTCCCAACACAGACCCCAAATATCAAACTACCGACGAGCAGCGTCCGATCGGTTTGCCGGACGATGTGATCATCTCGGAAGATACTCATCGAGAAAATCGCCTGCCCGCCGGACAGCATCGTACTCGCAAATGGCCGGTGCTGCATGCGTCGACAGTTCCTGTGATTAATCCCGCTGCCTGGACGCTGCAAGTTCATGGACTGGTCAGTAAGCCGCTGGAGTTTACACTGGCGCAGTTTCGGGAGCTGCCTCGCATTAAGGTCTTCGCGGATTTTCACTGCGTAACGACCTGGTCGCGACTGGGGAATCTGTGGGAAGGCGTATCACTCAGATGGTTGTTGTCGGAAGCGGGCGTAAAGGACTCCGCCGCCTTCGCAATCATCGGTGGATGTGATAACGGCTGGACAACAAATGTTCCGCTGTCGGCTCTGCTGGACAATGATGTGCTTCTGGCCGATTTGCACGATGGCTTGCCACTGGACGACGACCATGGCGGACCTGTTCGCCTTGTGGTGCCCAAACTGTTCGCATGGAAAAGTGCGAAGTGGGTGAATCGAATTGAACTAACCGAACGCAACGTTCCGGGCTACTGGGAACAGGCCGGTTATCACAACGTCGGTGACCCATGGAAAGAACAACGCTACCGAGACGATCCGGAGTGGCTGAGCGAAGGCACAGTCGCGGATGGCATCTAAAAGGAGGCTTTTGTTCGCGGAAAAGCCTTCGCCGTCAGGCGACCCTCGTTTGCAATTGAATAAGAATTATAGACTGCATCGCACCATCACGTGCCCAGAGGTCGCGGCAAGCCGCACAGTCCTGCCCGGCAAGCAGAACCTGCAGAAATCCGCGACGACTACTCGCTGCAGGAAGATCGCTGGAGTCCGCAAGACAAATCAAGTGATCTCGTTATCATTCGCGTTTTCCAGTGCGTTCGCTGGGGGCAGTCACAGGATGTTTGTCCCGCCGCAGAGCATTGTTTTCTCTGATTTTCAGGCCAATTGGAATGGTTCGAGATTTTACGACCGAGAGTTTGTCCCACGACCCGATTCACGGCTACATCCCGTTTATCTCACGAGTCGGACTGCCGGCAGGCGAAGCGGCCGAACAGGATCTGATTGATCATCCGTGGGTTCAGCGGATGCGGCAGATTCATCAACTGCAGACGGCATGGTGGGTGTTTCCATCCGCCGAACATATGCGATTTCAGCACGTACTTGGCGTGATGCATCTGGGTTCGGTGACTGTTAACGCGTGGTATGAATCATTGTCGGACTGTTGCCGCAATGTGCCTTCGCGAGCGTGCGTTGAGAGCATGGTGCGTATCGCCGGTTTGCTGCACGATGTGGGGCACGGGCCTTTCGGTCACTTCTTCGATGATCACTATCTGGATCAGTTTAATCTGACTCACGAAGACATCGGTGGCCATGTTATCGAGCATGAACTGGGCGATATCATTCGTCGCATTCGCAGAAACCCAAATGGAAAACTCCAGCCACTGGAAGAGCTTGACCCCAAGCAAATCGCGTGGCTGATTCGCCGACCTTCCGGACATCCGGACGACCAGGAAGGACATCCCGACTGGCTGAAGAAACTGCGAGCACTCTTCAGTGGAATTTACACGGTCGACAACATGGACTTCGTGCTGCGTGATGCGTACATGTCCGGTTACAACACGAAGGCGTTCGATATCTCCCGCCTGATTCACTACAGCTTCTTCACGGAGAACGGCCTGACGATTCATTCGCGCGGTCTGCCGACGTTGATCAACTTCATCGAAACTCGCGCAAATCTGTTCCGGACGATTTACTTCCATCGCACCGTTCGCGGCATCGACATCGCTTTGGAAGAATACTTTGCGGAGACGATGAAACGATTGTTCCCCGGGAACCCTCTGCAGCATTTGAAGGCTTATCAGGGGCTGACGGAGACTTCGTTTCTGGTCGATGTGGCTCGCTGGGCCGACAGTTCTGATCCCACACTTCGTGAGCTGGGAACGCATTGGAAGGCGATCATCAACCGCGAAGAAATGTGGCGGATGGCGTGTGAACGTACAATGCACTTCCACAGCGGTCAGGCGGAAAGCACAACGATCTTTTCAGAACCGGATCTGGTGGAGCGGCGAGTTCGTGAGTCGCTGCCGAAACCACTCCGGGAGATTCCTCTTCGCATCGACGTGGCTCGCCACTATCACCGACCGAGTGCCAGAAAGCCGGCGGGCAAGCAGAATTACTGGTACGACACGGCCAGTGGTCTCTCGCATGAGCTGGATGATGACGAACTGTTCCGCAGTCTGCCGACCAGTTTCATCATCTTTCGCATTTACAGCCGCGATCATGGTCATGATCGCGAGCTAAACGCCGCACTCCAGAAAGTCGCCGGCGGCTCGGGCGGAGATACAAAGACAAACATGTGACATCGTCCCCGCGAGTTTCTGGGGTTCGTTCTCGTTTAACGGCTAGCCGCAGGCGTTGGCTAATTTCGCCTGCGCCTGTGGCCCGCCGTTGAACGAAGTTTCAGTTTGTAACTCAGGACGGGCCGACTGCGATGGACTGCATGAGTTCCACCCGTTTTGTGTTTTTGTGCCTATTTGTCGCGGCATGCCATGCATCCCTGCGCGGCAAAACGGGCCTAAGAAAGACTTGCTGCCGGGCCGAACCGACCGAGATTCACAACTGAGTCCTTCTTGGCGGAGGAGGCGGTTCGTAATTGATTTCGATCGGGAAGCCTGCGAAACTGCCGGTGTGAGTGCAGGATGCCAGAATATTCTCGCCGTGAGTGAAGACTATGCCAGCGATTTCAATTCCTTGCCCCGCCTGTGGCGCGTCATTGAAACTTCCGGATACAAGCCTCATCGGCAAAACGGCTAAGTGTCCCAAGTGTCGGCATCGGTTTGTCCTGACACTGCCGGAAACCGACGAGGTTCCTCTGGCACTGGCAGATGTCCCCGTGCTGCCTTTGGCTCCCAAAATGGGAACTGGCGCGCGCTGGGTTCCGGATGAAGCACCGGCGTACCCCGCGGCACCACCGGCCGCTCCGGTGTTCCCGCAGTTTTCGCAAACGCCGAACGCGGGAGCGTTTGGCTCACCGCCTTTGAGTGGTGGCAGCAATGAGATTGTGATCCCCGACTTTCTGGCGCCGCCCACCGCCGCGGGGGGGAAGGCTTCCACAGCCGAGATCAATACCGGGGCTCCGTTTACAGCAGGTGCCGTTGCACCGAATGCACTTGCAGCCTCAACACGGGCCAAGGGAAAACCTGCCGCAAAGAAGCGTCGTCGCGGAAGTCGTGCCGGGATCATCGCGATGGTGATCACTGCGATACTCGTTGCAGCCGGCGGATATGGCGCGTATGTAATCAATCAGCAGAAGACGCAGCAGGTCAAGAAAGCGCCTGCGGTTAACAAGGGTTGGGAAGCGAAGAAAGTTGAATTGGCCGCGTCGAATGAAAACGCTGAAGCATTAAGCCCCACTTCGGGGAAAGCGATTCCACTGGATTATCTGCCGTTCACGCCTCACC
>CANHVD010000307.1 GCA_947463775.1 Planctomycetaceae bacterium
CAGGAAACTCTCTGGCCAGCGCCATACGGAGAGACTGGTAGATCTCGGGAACAACTTCCCACAAACGTGGCATGATCGAAAGACCGCGTTCAACTTCTTCCAGCACCGACGGTCTCATCGGACGCAGGAATTCAGTCTGCCACAAAACTGTTAATTCGGCTGCCAGTCGAGATCGCACACCGTCCCGCTCACGCGGCAGAAGATCCTGTCGATCCATCTCCACCAGACAATGGCGCATGCGGCGTAGTTTGGAGCGAATCGAGCGCCGCTTTGCTTCGCTGGGATGAGCTGTGAAGACCAATTCGACATCAAGCAGATTCAACGCCTGCTGAACACCTTCTGCGTCGAAGCCAGCCGCTTTCAACTGTTGAATTGACGCACCGATTGATTCACTGATTGGATCCGGATGACGAGCCTGTTCTCGATGACGCAGCACACGAACTCGTTGGCGATCTTCAGCAAGGTTGGCCAGATCAAAGAAGATGCTCAGGGAACGCGCTACCAGACGAACTTGATCTTCACTCAGGCCCTGAATTTTTTTGGCGAGAACTGTTTCCGCGCCTGGCACATTGGCGCGACGATCGCGAGCTAATTGGCGAATCTCGGAAACCAAATGAACGGCTTCAATTCCCTCATCCTCTGCAACAACATGCTCCAGCAATTCCTCCAGAAGACACATGTCGCGGTGAAGTTGATCATTGTCGATCATAAAATGTGCAAATGCCTTGTTCTTAAACGCTTAAAGTTTCTACCGCTGCACTGCTGCACAGTTTGTGCCAATGAGCGGCGAGTTCTCGCTCGTCCTCCACAGGTTGATGAGGCGGCTGACACGGAGCAACTCCGGATCTGTTTTTAAGGGCAAAATTCAATCATGCCGGATCACTCAACAGTTCTTTGACCAGTCCGTCACTATCCGCAAAGGTTTCGGTCGGTACATCCAGTTGCCGCAGCATGGTGGCGAAGATGTTGGACAGAGGTTTGTCTTCTTTCTTGACTTCCAACTGCCACGGTTCAGTGCCGCCATCCCAAGCGCCGGCCTGAGGATCGGCGCCAGCGTTGTTGATATACTGGCCGTGACGGAACCCCATGTTCTGCCCGCCAGCAAGCACCAGCGGATAGTTACGGGACAGATGAAAGGCGCTGGAAGCAGACCCGTAGAACACGAGTGAGTTCTCCAGCATGTTCCCCTTGCCAGCGGGCTCCGGGGTTTGCTGCAGCCGTGTGACGAATCGAGCAAACTCTTCGTTCAGGAACTGGCAGTAAATTCCAAGGCGTTTCCATCCGTCGGGATTCTTTGTTTCATGAGTCAGCGAATGTGCCAATGTATATCCGACAGCTCTGGCCAGATGATCGCTGATACCAAATCCGTTTTCTCGACCAATCTGATACGTCGCGACACGAGTCGAATCAGTCTTGAACGCCAGATAGATCAGCTCAAACATCGTCTGCACATAGGCTCGAGGTTCATCCGGAGTAATGTCCAGCTTCAAGTGATCCTCTTTGACAACTGGCAGTGGCGTGTTAATCCAGTGCCTCGCCTTTTCGACTCGTCGTTCCGCTTCACGCACCGATTCCAGATATTCATCCAGACTGTGTTGATCGGAGGAATTCAGCTTCCGGCGTAACGAAGCGGCATCTTCCATCAAATCATCCAGCGCGCTCTTGCTGAGAGCCAAACGACGTGCGGCATCTTCGTCACTGCTGACAAACAGCATATCGAAAACTCGCTTCGGACGATTCTCCGCAGGGATCGCGCGGCCGTTGTGATCGAAGGAAAGTGTTTGTGCTCCACGAGGAGTCCCGGTGCCGCCGTCGGTCGACATCACAATCGATGAAAATCGTGTTTGGTTGCCGACGTGAGCCGCATAAACCTGATCCAGCGAAATCGAATTCTGATACGGTCCGCCAGTTCCTGTTGAAGCGGCCGTCAGGAACTGATCAGCATTGCAGTGCCCGTGAACTTTACGAACGGCTGGATGCGAGAACCCCGACAGGATTGTGAGATCTTTCCGCAGCGGTTCGAACGGTTCACCGCATTTTGAAAACGTGAACTCGGTGCCGTTCCCATGCGGAAACCATGACCAGTCTTTGTACGACGGATCTTCTGGCAGCGGCATCCCGACGCCATCCGGAAAATAGATGCACGCCAGTCGCTTGATGGAATTGGGCTCGTCATTTGCTCGCAACCCTGACGAAGCGACGCACTCAAACAACGGCAAAGCCAAAGCCACGCCCGTTCCACGAAGAAATCGTCGACGATCCAGATGGTTCAGGTTCATGCTTGTTGCCCTTATGGTCAGAAAAGGATCTTTGACGTTCGCTCGCGTGGGTACGCGATCTTCGGATTGTCGCGAGTTGGCATTGAACTGCCGCCCTCACAACCTCAACTACTTCGTTTGAAATAATTCACTGGCCACGATGCAGGTGATCATGGTTCCCAGGCCGTCTCCCTGCTGGCGAACTTGTGCCGTGATGCTGTCGATGTCAGCATGATCGCTGAAGGTCAGCGGGCGTCCAAGTGCAAACGTTGCAAGTTTATGCACCATGGCTCTAATGAACTGATCCTGTCGATTCTGCAGAAGAAATCGTTTCAGGCCATCGGCTCCCTTCAATTCCTGCTGATTGAACAACAGGCTGGAGGCATCCACCGGCACACCGTTGACCTGATCACGCCAGCGTCCAAGCGCGTCGTAGTTTTCGAAAGCGATTCCCCAGGGATCAATTTTGGCGTGGCAGGAAAAACAAGCGGCCTGGTTACGATGGTTTTCAATTCGCTGCTTCAAAGTCATCTTTGCGATCTCGGGATCCGCAAGGTCGATAATTGGAACTGCGGCTGGTGGCGGTGGAGGCGGATCGTTGAGCACAGACTTCAACAACCAGACTCCTCGTTTCAAAGGATGCGAATCGCTGCCATTGGAATTCATCGCCATAAGTCCCGACTGCGTCAACAAGCCGCCGCGATGCTGAGCGCCATTCAATGCGACGCGCTGGAAAGTGTTGCCTCGCACATCCGCCAGACCGCAATGCACCGCCAGACGTTCGTCGGCCATCATGTAGTCGGCATGAATAAAATTGAGCACACTTTCATTATGCCGCAACACTTCATGAAAGAACGCGACCGGTTCTTTTTGCATGGATTCTTTGAGCTCCGGTTCCGCGTTCTTCAGCGTCAGGAAGTCCAGCAGTTGCATATCGAGCCATTGATGGACGAACTGTTCCGCAAACCGTTCCGCTCGCGGATCCTGCAGCATGCGATCAACCTCCTGACGAAGGATGTTTGCATCCGCAAGTTCTCCACTGGAGGCACGCTTCCGCAACGTGTCGTCCGGGATACTACACCACAGAAACAACGACAACCGTGACGCAAGCTCCTGCGATGACAGACGAGCTGTTGTAGCCGATGATTCTGCGTCTTTGCCGGCTTCGTGATCCTCATGGACGACGTACAGGAATTTCGGAGACGACAAAACTGCCGCCAGAACTTCCAGCATCGCGTCTTCAAAGCTGTCGCACTGACTGCGGATTGAATGAAACAGCCTCAGCTTCTGCTGAATTTCCTCGTCACTCAGATCACGTCGCCAGGCACGCGTCATAAATTGAGTCAGCACTTCTCTGGCATAAATCACCTCATCAGTCCGATGCTCACTGTCGAAGAAGATTTGCTTATGAGACTTCGGAGGCCATTCTTCATAAAACGGAGCCAGCACCTGCACGTAATCGATCTGAATCGCCCCATGTCCGCCTTGAGGAACCGAACTGTTGATGAAGCGGATGTACTCCGAAGGGCTCGGCAAATCCCCCATCTTTGATTCGCGACGAAATGCGTTGCGAGGATAGATTTCTCCCAGAGGCACATCCCACTCGTAAATCGCCGGAGCATCGGCCGTTGCGGTAATCGGAGTGTCTGCAGTGCTCACGCGAATCTCCGCGCGGCCTTCGTTGCTGGCCTGAAATCCAAACTCAAGCTGCAAGCTGGGAACGCGATTCTCTTCGGTGGCTTCCTTCGACGCCCGAACGCGAACTCGCATGATTCCTTCGTCAGGAATCGTGTCGCCAAGTTCCACCGTCAGTTCCTGATTGCGTCCGGAAGGAATCACGGCGACATGATCAAACGTTTCAGGAAACTTCGGTTCGGCGCCCTCGGGGTCGAACGCATACTTCGCACCACCATAGTCCCACGCAGCGCGGGCCGTGTCGCCACTTGAGAGTTCTCGATAATACGGTCGATCGTGAGGCTGCTTAAAACTGGCTGTCAGTCGATCCACTTCCTCTTGTAGCTTGACCGGATCATCCTTGAACTGCTCTTTGGCTTTTGCAAGCTGCTCCTGCTGCTTCGGCCATTCTCGATCAGCCGCTTCTTCCATCGAGACGCCCCAATGAATCACCGGAGGCCGTTCACCTCGCACAGTGACTCGTCGCAGTGCGGTGAGAGCAATCTGGCGATACGATTCCAGTTGCCCGACGGACATATGCAGCAGTTCGGAGCTATTCTGGAAGCCATCGTCGGAATGAGATTCGGGCGGCAGATCCTTCGCGAAATTCCACTTTACTCCCAGCAGATCCTGCAGAGCATAGTTGTATTCGTATCGCGTCAGGCGGCGAAAAGACGAATGCCCGCCGGTCGCGCGCCGTACCTTCGAAGCCCGCTGAATTTCGTCCGCAAGCCATTCGACAACCTTGGCGCGATCGGTGTCTTTCAGCGATTTTGCATCCGGCGGAGGCATCTCACCATTGCTAAGCACGGCCTGAACTTCCAGCCACCAGTGCGAGTCCGGCCCATTCACAAGGTCAGGATTCAGTGTGTCGATCCGGATGTTTCCTTCAACATGATCCGGCCCGTGGCACTGCACGCAAGCTTCTTTCAGCATCGGTTTGATGAGCTGTTCGAACTCAGCGGTAGTGTCTTTCGTCTGAGTTTCTTTGACCGCCGAAGCAGCCTCATTCTGCTGCCGATATCGTGACTTTGAAGCCCCTTCCGCCTTAAGTTGTTCCAGTGTGAGCGTCGCCGATGCATCAACGGCCACATTGTCCTGAGCAATGCTGAGCCCGGTATCTGTGGAGAAGATCAAACAAAGCAGCAGGGCGAACCTGACCATGTTCTGAATGTTCATAGCTCGTGAACTTTCCGAATTGTCAACTGGCAGGAATTCAGCACGCGCGACACTTACCGCGAGGATGTCTCACTAACCCAACGGTCGACTGATCACGCCTTCTGTTGGACTGGAAGCCGTCGCATACAGTTTGCGAGGAATCCGGCCTGACAGCACCGCGTTGCGGCCGGCTTCACAGGCTTGTTTCATGGCCACTGCCATCCGCAACGGATTGGCCGCGCTGGCGATGGCTGTGTTCAAGAGGACGCCGTCGCATCCGAGTTCCATCGCGAAGGCCACGTCGCTGGCGGTGCCGACGCCGGCATCAATGATCACGGGATAGTCTGGATCGTTCTCTTTGAGATACTCCAGACAGATGCGAATATTGTTCGCGTTCAGCACGCCCTGACCACTTCCGATGGGACTTCCGGCTGGCATAACCGAAGTTGCTCCAGCGGCTTTCAGACGACGGGCTGTGATCGGGTCATCTGACGTATAGCACAGCACCTGAAATCCATCGTCAACCAGTTCCTTGCACGCTTCGACAGTAGCGATGGGATCCGGAAGCAATGTGCGAGTATCCGCCAGCACTTCCAGCTTCACCCAGTCTGCGCCAGGATTCTCGAGACCGCGCAGGATTTCACGCCCCAGGCGTGCAACTCGGATGGCGTCTTCCGTATTAAAACATCCGGCCGTGTTGGGCAGGATTGTGTATCGTTTCAGGTCGATGAAGTCGAGAATATTTCTTCCGGACGCATCAACCAGTCGCTCACGTCGCACGGCGACGGTGATCACGTCGGAGCCGCTGGCTTCAAGACACTCCTGCATAAGTTCCAGCGTTGCATACTTTCCCGTCCCGACGATCAGGCGAGACTTCAACGTATGAGTTCCGAGGACGAGTGGTTTGTCAGCAGGCAGAGCGGTCATTGTTCAAATACTTTCGGAGCAAGATCATTTACAAATCGACTATGACAGCGAGGTAGAATTCGCATCCATCGACCAGGCGGACGTTCGGGCTATCAGCCGGGCCGCGTCGACTTTGGATTGTACAGATTCACTAATCCTCTACACCTGCAGTCGATAAAAGCGTTGGGCCGTTTCCCCGAAGATTAGATTCTGCTCTGACGGGGACAGCGATTGTGTGAGTTCTCGCAGAGTAGAAAAGACCGTTTCGTAGGAGCCCGCCAACTCGCAGACCGGCCAGTCAGATCCAAACATGCAGCGTTCCGGACCGAACGCTTCCAGGGCATTTTCCACGTAAGGCTTCAAATCGGCTGGCTTCCAGTTCTTCCAGTCGGCCTCTGTCACCATGCCGCTCAGCTTGCAATAGATATTTGGAAAGGCCGCCGCCCGCCGCAGATCAAGACTCCAGTCGTGAATATTACGGTCCTTGATTTTCGGCTTGGACAAATGATCAATCACCATCGGTAGTTCAGGCAACGTTGCCGCCAGCGTGGCCGCATGTTTCAGATGCTGCGTAAAGAACAGCAGGTCAAACGGGACCTGATGCTTCTGTAGCACCTTGAGGCCTCGAATGATGTCCGGCCGAACAATAAAGTTGTCGTCCGGCTCGGCCTGAGTCACGTGACGAACCCCGACAAACTTCGGATTGCCCACGAACTCACTGAGCTGTTCTTCACAGGACTCGCTGGCGAGATCGACCCAGCCCACGACTCCGGCGATGAAGTCATGGTCTTTCGTCATCTCCAGCACCCAACGATTTTCCTCGACATTATGTTGTGTCTGCACGAAGACAGTTTTTGTGACACCTGTCGCCTGCAGATGCGTCTTCAGATCTGTCGGCAGGAAATCTCGACAGATGGGTTTGTGCTGCGGCTCATGCAAC
>CANHVD010000308.1 GCA_947463775.1 Planctomycetaceae bacterium
AACGCCAACTGGCCGAATCCACATCCGGGCGAAACAACTCTGCGACAACATCGGCGGTTGCAATTCCACTGACTCGCACAATCCCGCGCAAGGCGGAACCGGGAGGTGAAGCGAGTGCAACGATGGTGTCATCAAGGTCGAGTGGCATGGACGAACTGTAGAGCGAAGAGTCGCAACACAGAAGCGAATGAATTGGCGGCTCGTGGAACGAGCAAAGCGCGTAGCCCCACGCTTCAGCGTGGGGTTTTTAGCCGACAGACGAAGTCCGCTGTGGAACGGCGGAAGGTGTCTTATATTCAGGCGACGTAAATCTGCTGCGGCCGTATTCACGGCCGTGGTGACGGGGATGCTTATTTGACCCCACGCTTCAGCGTGGGGCTACGCGCTGCCGCCGCATTCGCGGCGAAACCCATACGGGCTGGGGTCTTCGCATGGTTGCGGCCAGCGGCATTGTTGGGCGAGCCGCAGAGTTGTGGCCCGTCTCCTGACCGAGCCACTCGTTCCGACCGGCACGGTCTCTATTGCCAATTAATCTCGATTGACAACCGATGAACTCTGCGAGTTGACTATGCATCCACCGCCGCAGCCGTGCAGACGAATTCCAGGCGAGCAGTGACTTTGCCGTCGACGGAGCATTTGCCCTTCAAATAGAAGGCATTCGCGACTCGCTCTGTGAGTTCCACGTTCAGCTCGATGGTTTCCCCCGGCCGAATCATCTTGCGGAACTGGACGTTGTTGAGTCGAGTGACGACGGGAACTTCATCTGATCCGGTCGGGACTAACTTTGAAATTAGTACCGCTCCGGCCTGAAAGCAGGCTTCACATTGCAGCACTCCCGGGAAGACCGGGAAGGCCGGATAGTGGCCCTGAAAGACCGGCAAGGATTCCTTCAGGACTTTGCGAGCCACGATATGCGTTTCGCTGATCTCGGTGACTTCATCCAGCCACAAAAATGGATCACGATGAGGAATGCAGGCTTTGATTTCGTCGGTGTTCACGGGCGAAGCCAGAAAAAGTCCAGGGAGTATAGTGAGTACCAAAGAGACAAGCCGGGACAAATTTCGTCCCGGCCTGTGTCAGGCAAACTGTGTGATTGCGTTGCGGACCGCCTTACAGCTCGATCTTCAGTTCTTCGATCTTGCGATATAGACTCGACAAGCCCAGTTTCAAGCGGCGAGCCGCCTCTTTTTTGTCCGGGCACTGACGAAGAACTCGCGTGATGTGCAGGCGTTCGTAGTGTCGCAGAGCTGAACGCAGATCGTCGGTATCTGGCAATGAAGATCCACCGCCCAATAGATCCGGCGGAAGGTCGTTCGGAGTAATCTCTTCGCCTTCGCACATCATGACGGCTCGTTCGATCGCGTTATCCAGCTGGCGAACGTTGCCCTTCCAATGAGCGGCCATCAAAGTGCGAATCGATTCACTGGTCGCACCAGAGACGCGTTTACCCATTGCTTCGCGATGGCGGACGATGAAGTATTCGACCAGCTCCGGAATATCGTCGAGACGTTCTCGCAGTGCGGGAATACGAATCTTGACGCCATCCAGACGATAGAACAGATCTTCCTGGAAGTTGCCGTCGGTTACTTCCTGACTTAGATCACGAGAGGTCGCCGCGATGATGCGAGCCTGAACCTTGACGGGTTTGGCACCGCCAACCGGAGTGACTTCCTGATACTCGATTGCTCGCAGGATTTCTGACTGAGTTCCCGGCGGCAACTGAGCGATCTCGTCAAGGAACACGGTTCCCGTTCCAGCGGTGACTAATGCACCTTCCTGGCCGTCTTTGTTTCCAAAGAGCTGGGTTTCAAGCAATTCGACAGGGCGAGTTCCACAGCTCACAGCCAGGAATTTTTCGTCCTTGTTTGGACCGGCCACATGGATTTCGCGAGCGAACAGTTCCTTGCCCGTGCCGGTTTCGCCAACCAGCAGGACGTTCGAATTTGTGGCCGCTACTTTGCGAATGGTCTTCAGCAGTTCCTGGAGAGCATGGCTGGACCCCACAACCTGATCAAAGCCCGCGCTGCGAGCAAGGTCGTTGCGGAGTCGTTGATTTTCGCGATAGAGATCCTGGAACTTGAAGAGTCGTTGCAGGCGCTTTACCAGCTCTTCAAAGCGAACAGGCTTCACCAGATAATCGAAGGCTCCGGCTGTGAAGGCTTCAACCGCATTCTCTACGGTCGCGTACGCGGAGATAATCAGCACGAACATCGCTGGATTGATGCGATGAAGCTGGCGCAGGACTTTTACGCCGTCGCCGTCGGGAAGCTGAATGTCACAGATCCCGACATCGTAATCGCGTTCCTGGGCCACACGGATGGCTTCGGCCGCAGTTCCGGCGGTACGGACTTCGAAACCTTCACCCATCAGGAACTCAGCCAGAGTTTCCCGAATGATGGGTTCATCTTCAACAACCAAAATCGACTTTCGCTGAGCGATAGTTCCAGACACGGTCTTCAGACTCCGAACTACAGACGCGGATTTACCAAGCGCCGCACACCAGGGCGGCAGCAGAATTCCGCACAGAACAACCGGCGTTATGGTGTTAAAACCGCTCGGTTTACAAACGAAAAACGCTCGCCAGCGAGACCATTCCCACACGCTGCATCTTCCGACTACCCCGATTGTAGCGAAAACCCTCAGGTAGACGAACTGTGCACACAAATGTCACCCAGGTTTCTGGCACGAAGGCTCAAAATGAGCCATTCAATCGGTAAATCCCGCTCTGCTGCCGTGATTCGAGCCATCGGATAACACCCCTATGGATCCCAAGTTGGGGTGTTTCCCCATGATTCTCGTCGCGTTGACGAGGGGGAGCTGAGTAATCATGATCCCCAGGATCCTCTGATCGTTTCCGACGACTGTGTACTACCGAGCAACCCATGCGAATCCTCCTGCTGGCCGACATCCATGCAAACTGGCCAGCGTTGGCGGCGATCAATGAGCGATTCGATGCGTGTTTGTTTCTGGGCGACGTTGTTGACTATGCCACCGATCCCCTGCCCTGCATCGACTGGGTACGCAAGTATGCTCTTGCGACTGTGCGAGGCAATCATGATCACTCGGTGGCACAGCGAGTCGTTGTAAAGCCGGGGGGAACCTTTCGTCGCATGTCAGCGGCCATGCGACCGAGACACTTTGAAGTTCTGAACGATGAGCATCTCACGTGGCTGGCTCAGATGCCGGTGACTCGTTACCTGACTTTGGGTGATCATCGATTTCTGCTGGTCCATGCCACGCCTCGTGATCCGATGGATGAGTACATCGGAGACAACGCCGAACAATGGCAACAGCGTCTGGAACATGTGGATGTGGATTTTGTCTGTGTCGGGCATACGCACATCCCGATGCAACTTCAGCTGGAGAAGACACAGGTGATCAATCCGGGCAGCGTTGGTCAGCCTCGCGATGGTGACCCGCGTGCAGCCTATGCGATTATTGACAAAGGGCAGGTTGAGTTTCGACGTGTCCCTTATGATATTGATCAGACGATTCGCCATATGCGGAGTTGCGGGATCGATGAGAACATCGTGGCGAAAGCGGAAGTCGTGCTCCGCAGCGGCGGCAGCCCCACGGCCTCGGGGTATTCAGAGTTCTGATGCGTTGGCGGCTGAAGAAAGAATGTAGGGTGGGACCAGCGTAGCGCCGGCCCGCCATCGTTGAGGAAAAATGGTGGGCCGGTGCTCGCGATGCGAGCTGGTCCCACCCTACGAATTTGTTGCGAAGACTCTAGCAAGCCCCAGAGCGTGAGATCTACTTGTCCGTCTCCGTCACCACCAAAACCCAGCCGATATTGCTGACTTCTTTGGGGCGGCTGTGCACAATCACGGGCGACATGGCGGCCAGATGAGATGCTCCGGTGATGGGGTCAACAAACTGTTCCATGAGTTCCACAGAAAGTTCTGGAGTCTCGGCGTTCACGAGTTTCCTGGCCACTGTCAGAACAGAGTCTGCGACGCGAGGAAACTCCGCGTCGGACCTACGATCCTTCAACTTCGGATGAGCGATCACCATCCCTTGATGATGAGTAATCTGGTTCTCTTCAACCTGAAACAACATCGCATTTTTCTGAACGCCAAAGTCGTCGATCTCCAGCGTCATGGAAAGCAAACCCAGCACTTGTCGTTCGATCGGATTTTCACTGTCCCAAACGGGCACAGAGAATGAAACGACCAGTTTATTTGTCGCGGTGCTCTGATAGACGCACGAAAGATTGACGACATCGCCCTGCTCTGCCAACTTCGGAATCAGATACTCCAGTGGTTTCAAAGTTGCCACACGTGGATCATCTTTCTCGAGGTCATGACCGAGCCCGTGAAAGTAATCTCGATGACGATATTCACTGCCAATGCTGGTGCCTCGCGGCGTACGAGCATACTGCAGTCCGGTATTGGAAAAGATACTCCAGTTCGAATTCTGAATCGCGTTGCCACGCAGACCACGATGTTCGTTAAGCCACGCCTGCAACGGCTCCCACAGAGTCTTTTCGCTCGGATTCGCGTTGGCGGCCCTCAAGAGATTCTTCAATGATTCCGACTGCGCTTCGGACTCCAACAGTCTCCAGCGCAGATCAATTTCGTAGCCGATGGCCTGAGCCATCGTGCGAGCTGTCGTTTCGAGGTTCTCCTGCCGCGCGGTTTGGGCTTCTTTATGGCTGAAGTCAGCCAGTTCACGAGCTGCATGTTCGCGTCGGGCCAGCGTCCCCAGCCATGCAGCGGCCAGTACACTGATCAGGACGACGGCGACAATCCCTAAAGCCGCCGACTGAGCGGCGAACCGATGCCGTCGTACCCAGCGCGAGATTCGTTGAGCGCGAGTCTCATTCAGGACTGATACGGGCTCATCGGCCAGATAATTCTCGACATCTGCCGCGAGATCGAGAGCCGTCTCGTAGCGATCTTTCGGCTGTGCCTGCATCGCTTTCAGGCAGATGGCTTCCAGACTGCGAGGCACACTCCGCACAACCTCCGACGGATGTGTGAACCGCCCTTCAATCACGCGAGTCCGGATTTCGTGACCGTTATCACCCGTGAAGGCGGGCTGCCCGCACAGGATCTTGTAGAGCGTGGCGCCGAGACTGTAGATGTCGCTGGCCGGTGTTGGGGCCAGATTGGATGCCTGTTCGGGGCTCATGTAAGCGAGTGTGCCGGCTCCTCCGCCGGAAGTGCTGCTGTTCTGGCTGCCAGCGTTGGGCATCAGAGTCATCTCGCCGCTGTTGCGAAAACGATCATCGCGATTCACGGGAACCGCCAGACCCCAGTCGACAACAATCGTCTCGCCATACTTCCCCAGCATCACATTCGCCGGCTTGATGTCCCGATGCACGATGCCACGATTGTGGGCATAGGCAACCGTCTTACAGACTGAAATGAATGCCGTGAGGAGCCGACGAAACTCAAGGCTCGGCTCTGCAGTGTTGCCCGCGGTTGCGCGAACCTGATGACAGCGTTGAATGGCCTCATCCATCGTTTCGCCGTCGATGTAACGCATGTAGTAAAACAGTTGCCCGTTTTCGGCCTGACCAATTCCATACAGCGGCACAATCCCTGGGTGCTCCAGGCGTCCGGTGACTTCTGCTTCCAGCATAAAGCGATCGCAGCTTGTGCGATCTTTGATCAGACTCTGGTGGATGAATTTGACCGCTACCTGGCGATTCAGTTCGCGCTCCGTTGCGCGGTAGACTGCTCCGAGACCACCTTTGGCATGAAAAATCAGCGAGGTAATCTCACTGGAAGATGTCAGGCTCTCCGTGTCAGTTCCGGTTGTCGATTTGCGGTCTGATTTTCCGCGTGAGGCGAAGTGCTGTTGCTCGATGGCGTCAACTCTGCGCCGCAGGTCCTGCTCAAGATGAGGCGCGTGGCGACATAAGTCAGCGATGGACAAATGCTTTCCCTGCTCACGAGCGCCCTCCCACTGATCGACGAGATCTTCGATCAGAACGGAGTCGTTCATTCCGATTGTATTCTCATCAAGTGCCATAGTGATGCATGACTCTATTGCTTTGGCATTTCTGCCGGCTCACCGTTCTGGCGAAACCGAGCATAATCGAGCCATGGGTCGAGATCTTGTTCGGAACGAAAGATGTCGCGGAACAACGCCAGGATTTGCTGACCTTCTTCGGGTTCGTCAGAAGCCAGAAGTTTATCCGCCGCTGTCATTCGCTCTGTAATGATTCGGTTGCGTTCGCTGTGAGTCAAGAGGGCGTTCTTTTGCGACTTCAGATGACGCTCAGCCAGCATTCTCCAGTATTTCGGATCGCCGATGATGCCGCCTGCTTCCGTTACGTCGGCTTTTTCGCCGGAAGCCTCGGCCGCTGGTTGAGTATTCGCGCTGCTGAGTGAATTCAGCATCTGCTGAAAGAGTTCGATGGATTCGAGGAGATTGCGGTCTTTGTCGCGTTCAGCCTGCAGGGCGGCAATGCAGTCCTTTTCATGGCGATTGCGTCCGTCGCGTTTGCCGCGAGCCATGTTCTCGGCCTGTCGCTCAAGAATTGCGACTTCTGCGTCATCCAGCCAGCCGCTCACCTCCTGAACGTGTTTGCCTTCCGGATACTGCTCCAGGTAAGGCAGAAGAAACATTCGCTTCGCATCATCAAATTTGACCACAGACGAATCGTCGCCAGTGGCCATCGCTTCTTTGGCTTTCAGGTACAGCGCGTCTTCGTTGGGTCCCAGAACCATCCAGACGGCAGCCGCGATCAGCAGAAAGAAACAGGTGACGAGGAACCATGTTTTTTCATAGAACGCAGAATTGTCCTTCTTCTTCTTTTTCTTCTTCGGCTTGAGTTCACCAGTCTCGGGGTCGACTGTTGAGCCCTTGCTCGCTCCTGCCGCCGCCATCGCTTCGGGAGAAACGTCCGAAACAACCTGCTGTGCTTTTTGCAGAATCTCCGTCAGTTCCGTGTGAACCGCCAGAGCGTCATA
>CANHVD010000309.1 GCA_947463775.1 Planctomycetaceae bacterium
AAACACGATCCTTACTGCAATCCGGGCTTCGCGGGCTTTCTTGGAACTGCTTACGCGCCGTTTCAACCGGAAGGCCAGGGGATGGCCGATATGCGGCTGAACGGGATTACTCTTGATCAGCTTCGCAATCGACAGGGTCTGTTAACCAGCTTCGATAAATTCCGCCGTCAGGTCGATACTCAGGAGTCTTACCGCGGCGCGGATGCACTGACTCAAAAAGCGTTTGACGTTTTGACCTCAAGCAGGCTGGTCGAAGCGCTGGATCTGGAGAAGGAAGATGCGGCGTTGCGAGATCGTTACGGTCGAGGCAGTGCGGATCCGGCGTTTGGTGAAGATGCGGGGCCGCATTGGATGGATCAGTTCTTGACGGCTCGGCGACTGGTCGAAGCTGGAGTTCGCTGCGTCACGTTGTCTTTCGGAAGCTGGGACCGGCATGGGGCAAATTTTGAACGCTTGCCGACTCAGCTAGCCAAGCTTGACCAGGGAATTACTGCTCTCGTCGAGGATTTGCATCAGCGAGGACTCGATCAGGACGTCAGCGTTATCGCGTGGGGCGAGTTTGGACGAACTCCGCGAATCAACAAGGACGGAGGCCGCGACCACTGGCCTCAGGTGTCCTCCTGTTTGTTGGCCGGAGGCGGGATGAAAATGGGGCAGGTGATCGGTTCAACCAATCGTCTTGGAGAAGTGCCACAGGATCGCCCAGTGCATTATCAGGAAGTCTTCGCGACTCTTTACAATCGTCTGGGCATTGATGTGCTCAGTGCGACAATTCCCGATCAGGCCGGACGTCCGCAGTATCTGGTGGACCACAGATATCCGATCAGCGAACTGGTCTGATCGCTGTTTTGTAGGCGCAGGGGCATCATCATGATCAGCCGTGCGATCGATCGTCTGGGGCTTCTGCTGATTGTGTTGCAGTTCTGTTTGATGAGCTGTTCGGCTGACGAACAACAGGCTCGCGACACAGAGTTCGCACGCCCCGATTTGGTGAATTGCGCGATCGGAAATGTGACATTTCAGATTGATGGCCCCAAGCTCTGGACACTGAGCGGAATTGAATACAAGACTCATTCGATCGCTACCAGAGATAGCGCGTATGGGGCTGTGCTCAACATCGAAGGAGTTGGCCTGTTGGGGACCGCACATTTTCTGGATGTGCCAGGGCAGCCTGGGAAGGTTGAGAAAGAGAATATATCGCAGTTGCAGTTCTTCGTGGACGGAAGCCGCGTGGCCCCTGATCTTCCGCAGGCAAATCTCACCGGAAAGTCATTTCGCTTGACGAGGTCGTCAGTGATTCGAGCGATACATCTTGATTCGGAAGTTTCCGTTGAGAACGATGTTCTGATCGAAACGGTCCGCATGAGAACTCAGGAAGACGTTCGGCTGAAGTTGTCTTATCCGCTGATGTATGCGTGGTCGCCCAGCATGACGGATTATCTGTTCGGAGACCACACTGGCGTCCTGAAGCGAGGTTCGTTTCTACCGGAAGGAGCGAAGCCCGGCGAAGGACTCGAACGCACCGCTCGGTGGATGGCCGTTTATGATTCCGCCAATCGCTGTGGAGCCGTTTGTTTGCTGCGTCAACATCCTGCTTCGGAAGATGTCTGGTTTCAGTACACGGATGCTCCGGGGGGTTATCGCAAGCTGCGTCTGATGAGTTTCTCCGAGAAAACCATGCCCGCTGGTTTTGCTGGCACCTATCAGTCCGCGATCGGATTCTTCGAGGCAGAGCCAAACGCCTGGAAAGACGCCGCGATCGATCGTTTGCAGGGCCTTAGGGACCTTGCGGACACAGGTCCCTGAAAACGCAATCTGGAGTCACAACGGGGTAGTTGAACGGCCTCGATTGCATCGGCACTGAGTCGCGGTTTTTCAATCTGGTCGGGCCATTTAACCTCTGTGCAGGCCTGCGAGAACGTTCGGGATCGCTGGTTTTTACGGGTGGGTCTCAGGGTCCCCTTCACCAAATGTCGCCTCGTTACTATGCTTCGAAGAAGTTCAGGGCTGGGTCCGATCTGTGGCCGAGAACTGGCAGTGTACTTTTTGCGACATGGTGAGAGACATCATGATTGTTGGCATTGATCTGGGAACGACGAATTCGCTTGTGGCCTGGCTGTCGCCGGATGGTCCGCAACTGATTCCGAACTCGTTGAATGAGCTTCTTACGCCTTCGGCTGTTGGGATTGATCATGATGGCAGGCTTCTGATTGGTAAGCCCGCTAAAGAATTTCAGGTTGTTGCTCCTGATCGCTGTGCCACCGTATTCAAGCGAATGATGGGGACAGACCGGACTGTGTCGGTGGCCGACAGAATGTTTCGAGCCGAAGAGCTTTCATCGCTGGTGCTCAAGTCACTAAAAGCCGATGCGGAGAAGTTCCTTGCACAGGAAGTGGATGAGGCTGTAATCACGGTCCCAGCTTACTTCAGCGATCTGCAACGAAAGGCGACGATCCATGCGGGGCAACTGGCAGGCTTTAATGTTCGTCGCATTATCAATGAACCGACCGCGGCAGCCATTGCGTATGGGCTGCACGAACTAAAACAGGAGCGAATTGCTCTCGTGTTCGATCTTGGCGGCGGCACATTCGATGTGTCAATTCTGGATCAGTTCGAGTCGACTCTGGAGATTCGATCTTCGGCCGGTGAAATCTTTCTGGGTGGCGAAGACTTTACTCGAAATCTTGCGAATCAATTGCTCGTCGCCAAGGGTATGAATTTTGAACATGCCGAAACTCGCACACCGAAGCTGATTTCACGTTTGTTGCACGAGTGTGAGTCCGCGAAAAGAAGATTGAGTACAGGAGCAGACACCGTTGTTCGATTTCCGGATAATGACGGACGGATTTCGGAGACGTCAGAATCCATTCCTGTCTCAGCGGAATCATTCCGGAGCTGGACCGCTTCACTGCTAGCAAAAACACGACTGCCGCTGCAGCGGGCGATGTCCGATGCCGGATTGACTCGTCAGCAGATCAATGACGTAATTCTCGTCGGTGGTGCTACGAGGATGCCACAGATTTCTGAAATGCTGACGGAAGTGTTTGGACGCGTCCCGCGTTGCACTCTTGACCCCGATCATGTGGTGGCACTCGGGGCGGCAATCCAGGGTGGCCTGGTGCAGCTCGACAAAGCGGTGACCGATATGGTCGTCACTGATGTTTGTCCATTCACATTGGGCGTGGAGATTTCAAAGGGCATCGCAGGGACTTCTCGCGCTGGTTACTTTAGCCCGTTGATAAGTCGCAATTCGACAATTCCCATCAGTCGAATGGAAGAGTTCTTCACAGCTCATGCCAATCAGACCAGTGTCAGTGTGCGAGTCTTTCAGGGGGAGAGTCGCCGTGTTGAAGAGAATTTGTTTTTGGCAGAGTTCGAGCTCAAGGGGATTCCGCGAGGTCCCGCCGGGCAACGTATCACCATTCGCTTCACTTATGACCTCAACGGGATTCTGGAAGTCGAAGCCGGCGCTGCAGAGTCGAATGCCAGGGCTAGTTGTGTCATCACGCGGCACGCTCAGAACCTGACAGATGCTCAGCTGAAGGAGGCCGTGGCAAAGCTTCAGGAGTTGAAGGCCGATCCGAGAGAAGACCAGGGCAATCGTCATCTGATCAAGCGAGCCGAGCGAATCTACCAGGAACTCTCCGGGGATCCTCGACTGCTGCTGGAGACACTTCTGGGCGGGTTTGAAGAGGCACTCGCCATGCAGGATCCATCGGCCATTGAGATGAATCGGTCGGCGCTTGAGAAGTTTCTTGATCACTTCGATTTGAGCTTTGAATGATTTTGTCTGTTGTCGGATGTTCGGTGCAACAATTCAGTGTCGAGGCATAGTAAACGACATGTCTGGGAACATAAGAGTACAGAGTCCTTCAGTTGTCGACCTGCAGAATGCTGTTGCAACCGATTGGTCGCGAAAACAGCTTGAGATTCCGCCAGGAGATACTGCAGCGACTCATCGACAGATTTGTGATTATCTGAAGTCCTGCCAGTTCAGTCCTCCAACTGCAGTGAGGTCTTCGATTGTCGGAGCAGTGTGTCCGGAGCGAGCACTTCGATCCATCAGGTTTCGAGAGATCATTGCAAGGGAAATGTTGAGTCGCTTTACCGCCGAGTTCTTTCAACTCTCGCCGGAAATCCGCGCCGAGCGTCTCAATGGACTTGCGAAACATGTCGCGGATTTTCCCCAGCTGAAATGGCGACTCAATCGACTTCGGCCCGGTGTTTCGATTCGAGGCTCAGTTCCTTCGGGACTTGATGAGCCATCAAGACTGGCATCATCAATTGCTGATGTTTTTGTTATGTCACCCGAGGCAGCAGCTCGCGCTGGTCGCAGTGAAACGATCGATTGTCTTTCAGGAAAGTCGGTAGTACAGAAAAAGCAGAAAGCATTGTCTGCCGCCGCGCAGTCATTTTCGATGTGGACCGCACTGCAGCCTCCCTGTGGGCTGACTCTTCTGCAGCGTCTGGATCGCATGGCGGCCAGACCGAAACATCTGCGACCTGCTGGAGACTACGCAAAGATCGGAATTCTTGTCGTTGTCATCCTCTTGGCATTTACGCGGATTGTGATGACGCGACCCGCCGGAGGAGTCCGGTCGTCCAGCAGTCCGGCCTACCAGTATCAGCCGCCTTCTTCGACAGGAATGGTTTTCCAACCGAAGCAAGGGACTCCGGATGAGCAATCTCGTGAAGCTCTTGCTATGTTGTTTGGTGAGGACAAGCTTAGGGAGTTTCGTGCAGCGAAGAAGCGGCACGAAGATGCAAGGAAAAGGCTCGAAGAAGCCGAGCGGAGAAGATCACAGCCACGTCTGCGGCCGAACAGCAGTGCTGCGAGAAAATTTCTTGAGAAGCGGCAGAACGCTTCCGCGAAGCCTCCGTTTCCTGATGGAGACCTGCAGGACTATTGGAATGAGCAGAAGGCTCGTACAGATCGAGTTCTCAACGGAAATCCTTACCGTTCGAATCAGGAGGCACAGCAGGGAGCGGCCGATGTTGACACCCTGATACCCAAGTCTGGAGTGCCTGAGGCAAAGGATCCCGCGCAGGAAGTCGATGATTTTCTGGATGCGTTGGAGAACCCGCAGAGAGGTGCTGCACAACCATGACCGACCATCTTCCGGATGAACTTGCGCGCTGGCCGATTAGTCCGCGTACGATTCTGAACGTGCCTTCCTCTGCTGGCAAATCTGAGATTCGCAGAGCGTATGCCCAATTGATCCGACGTTTTCGGCCGGAAACGCACCCGCAGCATTTCCAGCGCATCCGTGAAGCGATGGAAATGCTGCTTGCTGGTCTTAATGACGAGAATGGCTCCGAAGGCTTCAGCGTCGAGCTGACGTCCGACTACGGTATTGCGCAGGTTGGCCTGTTTGATTCCAGGCAACAGCCATTAGGCAACGATCCCCGCCGTGCAAGTGACGCATCGTCGGGTTCTCAGAGTGTTCATGAGTTTGCATCATGGGAAGCGGAACGCGATCAGGTTTGGGCCGAGTATACTCAGCGGCCTTCTGCGGAATGTCTGCAGAAGCTGCAGGATCTGGCGGTCAGAAGTGATCGCGACCCGGTTCCATTCATTATGGGCTGCTGGGCCGCTCGACTGAGGCCGGACCTTGCCCAGGAACGCCGACCGTTTGAATGGATCCGCGAGGGGATTGAAAAGTTTGGGGGAACGACTGAACTGGTTGAATTGCTCATGGAAGAGCTTCGTGACAACACAACCCTCTTGTCAGAAGAGGACAGCGGACATCTGGCCGAGCGAATTCAGAGTTCCGAACTTCTTCAAGCCTACCTGTCATCGCGATGGAAATTGATGGCTCAGCGAGGAGTCTGGCAGTGGATCACGCGCGAATATGAAGCGATGCAGGTGAGATTCTCGTATTCTCATCCGGAAGTGTGGTTGCAGATCACTCTGCGAGTCTTTGAAGTCAGTGTGCCGGCCTCTGATCCCAACGCTCAAAAGCTTGTTGCGATAGCTCGCGAGGAACTACGGACGTTGTCGTCCAGCCGCAATTCTCATCAGCAGTTCGAGTACGCGGACGTTCTGGAGTTTATTCGTCGGAGTCACCAGAATCGAGGCGGCACTTCAGAAGAACGCCTGCGGCAGCTTGTCCTTGATTCTCCCACACTGGATGCGGAACAATTTCACTTGCGGGTCCTTGAAATCGTCGGCATCTATATTGATCTGCCTGCCAGACTGTTGCAGATTCTGACGGAATTGGCCATGCAGGTTCCCGAGTCGCTTTGGCTGCTGTCAACGCATCCCCAAGCCTGGGGCAGGCCTGCAGCCACAGCAGAATCCAGGCGAGATCAAACACTGCTGCGGGCTGTTGAGCTTCTGTTCAGGCAGTCCGGTCAACTTGCGTATGGCGACCTTCGAGTCGACATTGCTGAATTCTGTCGAGCGGAATGCATCAACAGTGGAATCCTGATTGATACCCTGGTGCAATTGAATGAGTCAGGATCGGTGCTGATTTCTCAGACGATCCTCTCACAGGTTGCTCGTGATCTTTCTCTTCTGCTGACCTGCGAGTGGAACTGGATTTTTCTACACTCCTGCAGTGCACCACATCTTGAATGACGTCGTTGTGTCGGGCGTTATGAGATGGCGGAAGATTGTGCCTGGTGCATGGAATTGTGCCCGGTGCATGGAGATAGTCGAGGATGAAAAGAGGAACACTGGCTGCGTCCGTCCTGAAGTTACAACATCCTTTCGCTGTACGCAAAAGCAGCGACTGAGCCCGTAAATATGGCAGAATTCAGCTCAACTGCTGATTCCTGGGGCTGAAGGTTTCATGGGACTTTCGTTTCCTTCGGCCACTCTTTCTGCGACGCTCGCGTTGCTGCTAAAGGCTCGATAGATTGCGGTAGCAGAAGCGGAAGCTTTGTGGTCACCATCTCG
>CANHVD010000310.1 GCA_947463775.1 Planctomycetaceae bacterium
AGACGCCGCCGATTGGCTCGCCACAACAGGATATTCTCGGGATCTTTCTCCGAATTGGCGGGCTCATAATGACTGCTCAAAGCAAACGTGCGACTCAGCACAATCTTGCGAATCAGCTTCTTGAATGACCAACCATCATGAATCAGTTCACTGGCCAGATAATCCAATAGCTCCGGATGACTGGGCGTTTCTCCTGTCCGTCCAAAATTGTCCACCGTGCGAACAAGTCCGCGGCCGAGCAAGTGATGCCAAATTCGATTCGCCTGAACTCGCGCCGTCAGTTGCCCCGATCGACGTGAACCATCTGTCAGCCACTGAGCGAATTCGATGCGACCGCTTTGCTTGTCCGGCAACGGAGTGATTGCGTCGTCATAAAGAACCCGCAGGAATCCTCTTGGCGTCAGTTCGCCGGGAGCATCAAACTTGCCAGCGATGCGAATCGTTTCGTTGATAGGCGTTTCCAGATCCGTTGGCATCATCGCGCGCGGAGGAATCTGCGGTGGATTGGCGAGCAGATCCTGCAGCTCCTTCAGCAATGCTTCCTGAGCGGCCAGGCGATTCTCTTTGGGCTGTGAAGTGTCTTTCGCGGTCTCGGCAAAACCATCGGCATCAGAGGCCAGCTTTGCTGCAATCGCCGTTTCATCAGCTTGCTTCAGAACTTCCAGAACGGCCTTTACTTTCTCTATCCGAGCATTCTTGCCGGGACGTTCTCGCCAATACGTTTCATAAGCTGCGTTCAGCTGATCGCCCTGTTCGCCGAGCCCCGCCAGTCGCTCCATGACGCGTTGTTCACCGAGCATGTAACGCTGCTCCATGACCTTCGTCGAAGTCAGGATGCCAGCCATGGCGTAATAATCCGCCGTTGGGATCGGATCGAACTTATGGTCATGACATCGCGCACAGCCAACAGTTTGCGCGATGACTGCTCGGCTGATGGACTCAAGCTGCTCATCAGCCACATCCATGCGTTGACGATCCGGATTGACTCCCAGCAACACCTTTGGCCCCACGACCAGAAATCCGGCTGCAATTCGCTGCCGATCCCGTTGGTCGAGCGTTTCATAAGGCAGTAAATCGCCGGCCAATTGCTCCGACAAGAATCGATCAAACGGCATATCTGCGTTCACCGCATCAATCACCCAATTGCGATACCGCCACGCTTCACGGAACAGGAAGTTTTCATCGAGCCCATTGGAATCCGCATACCGCGCGAGATCGAGCCAATGCCGTCCCCAGCGCTGACCGAACTGCGGAGAAGCCAATAGTTCATCAACCAGACGTTCCATCGCCTGCGGGATCGGCAGTTCCTGAAACTGTTGAATCTGAGTTTCTGTCGGTGGCAATCCCACCAGTTGAAAAGACGTGCGGCGAACTAATTCAATCGCCGCAGCATCGGCCACCGGACGTAGGTTCTCAGCCTCCAACTTCGCAAGCACAAATCGGTCAATGTCTGAACGAGCCCACTCCTGATCCTGAACGACTGGAATCATTGGCCGAGTCAGTGGCAGAAACGCCCAATGACTTTTTCCCGCGATCGGATCGGACGGATTCTCAATGACATTCGCATGAGCCGTCGCCGGAGCCGGCGCGCCCATCTTGACCCATGCGTCGAACTTGGCGATGTCTTCATCGTTCAGCCGTTCCGTTGGCGGCATCAACAGATCCGGATCATTGTAATGCACAGCCCTGATCAGGAGGCTGGCGTCAGGGTCTCCCGCTACAACCGCAGCACCTCGATCACCACCACGCATCCATGCGTCCGGCGAATCCAATAAGAGACCGCCTTCCTGCTTTCCGGCCTTCACCGAATGACAAGCATAACATCGCTGGACCAGCAGCGGACGAATGTGAGTTTCAAACCAGGCGATTCCATCTGCTTCCGGTTTTTCCGCAGCAGCGTTTTCCTGCGCCGACGCAATTGAATCCATCGATACGACAAGAAAAATGAAGATTGCTCGAGAACACATCTGTGAATCGATTCAGGAAAATATTCAGCCGGCGTGGCATCTCAGACCAGGACCTTTACGGAACAACAACGCATCGAAATCCCGTATGAAAGGCGCCGGTGTCTTCTTCGCCTTTCATGCGAGCAGTCACGCGATAACCAACACAGTATTGATCGCTGCACATGAACGATCCCCCGCGTTGAACGCGTTTAATGATACCTGGTTCCTGTGGGTCGAGGCTGGATGTGGGGCCGGGAGGATTGTGGGTGGGACTCTCTGAATAATACTCGAGCTGATAGTAATCTGCACACCATTCCCAGACGTTGCCGGAGATATCGAACAGACCGTAATCATTGGCCGGAAAACTTCGAACCGGAGCCGTACGTGTAAACCCGTCTTCTCCGGTGTCTTCAACGGGAAATTCGCCCTGCCAGATATTGTGCAGCCATTTGCCATTCGGATTTCGTTCGTTGCCCCACGGATAAGTTTCTTTTGAATGACCTCCCCGTGCCGCATACTCCCACTGAGCTTCTGTCGGCAGTTGTTTGCCCGCCCACTTGCAGTATTCCTGAGCATCCAGCCAGCTCACATGAACCACCGGATGATCCATACGATCTTCAAGATTTGAACCAGGGCCCTCGGGGTGTTTCCAGTTCGCTCCGGGCACATACTGCCACCAACTATAAGCTCCTTTAGCCGGATCAATATCCTTACGGCTGTCTAATTGCAGACTACAGATCGAACCCGGCTTATTGAATTCCGGCAGGATCTCGACATTCTCCAGTTCCGAGCCAGGCTTAATGCTTCGCAGCTCAGGAGCACGTTCTGCGGTCGTGATGTATCCGGTCGCATCCGTGAAGGCTTTGAAATCCGCATTCGTCACTTCCGTGGAATCCATCCAGAAGCCATCAAGCTCGACCTCATGCGGAGGAAACTCATCCGGCACCGTGTCGATTTCTCCCATCATAAACTTACCAGCTGGAATCCAGACCATGCCTTTGAAGCGAGGATCCTCAGAGACCACAGGCGGCCTGGTGGCGAGCTGTGTAGGTGTAGTCGATTTTTCTGTCCCCTGTGTGTTGCCCGCACTTTCAGAGTTCGCAGTAACTTGAGCGTTGTCTGCACCTGCATCTTTATCCGATGGGGCTGAGTCTGTTCGCGTGCTCAACGTCAGAGCAGCCACCAGGCTCAGTGCTGCCAACAAGAAAACGCTCGCGGCCAGAACAGGGTTTTTCATGTTGGGCACTCACGAAACAGAAGCCGACGCAATCGAAATCTGACATCACGTCGAAAGCGGCAGCAGCTTGCGAAGGGTTGAAACGGCTCGACAAACATCGTCTGCTCGCTGATCACCGCCAGTCCGTTCGATGCAGATCCAGCCGGGATAATTGGCTTCCACGAGTGTGGGCAGGAGTTCCATCCAGTCAACCGATCCATCTCCCAGAGGCGTCTCGATACCGCCGCCATCGACGTCCTTCTGAGCATCCCGGGCACGCATATAGCCGAACGACTGATAGAGGTCACGAAACAACTTCACCGGCCGAGACCCGGTCATAACACAAATTGCCGGATCAAACACCAGGGCCACAGGACCCGCTTTAATCCGATCCAGTAATCGTGCGATGCGTTTGGCATCGTAGTTGGCCAACTGCAACTGCAGAGTTGCTCCTTCGCGACTTCCCACGGCCACGAGATCGTTGACAATGTCGCACAGCATTTCAAACTGCCGGCTCTCCGATGGCCCTGAAGACTTAATCAGACCAGCCGCAGGTGCAAAGGAAAACGGATTGCGGAGCGAATCGACATCGTCGTTTGAAGGGCCGCTGCTTGATCCACTCGAGTCAGTCGCTGGTTCAGCGGCATCGGGATCCGGAATCCGGCCAACTCGCACCAGCACTTCGCAGGTTCCCAGTTTGCGAACCATTCGCATTGCGGAGCGAATTCCATCCAGCCGCTGGTCCAGAGATTTCTCGTCATACAGCGAATGCCGTGAAGGATAACTCAACCCCGCGACAGTCATTTGATGCTCTTCAACGTAGAGCCTGAGTTGTCGCAGTGCGGTCTCGGAGAATTCTTCCGGACGAATCTCCGACCGCGCGTTCAACCGCAGGCCCTGCACCGCGTTTTCTGCCGCCAGTTCGATCGCTCGCCGCAAGGGCTGCCCAAAGTCTTCCGTGGCCACAGCCAGTCGAAGTGACATCCGAAAACTTACTCCTGAAGAAAAACAGATTCGCGCGGACCCCATTGAACGGCGTCAATGATAGCAGTTTCAGATTCCTCTGTCAGTTTTCAGCGTTTTCCAGCATGTTTCAGCATGTTTCAGCATCGAGCGTCTATGGGGACCAGACGGCCGGGAGTGTTCTTGAAACCGTACAAAACCGTAGCTGAGCTCGTGAGAGCTCAGAAACCGCTCCGAATTCTCACGAATCCCGCTACGTGTGCATGTTTTGTTAGGCACTCTTACTCTAAAGACCATCCCGGTGGTTCACTCGCTGTGCGGCGGAGTTGATGATGGCTTCAACCAATTGCTGATAAGGCATCCCGGTTTTGGTGGCGATCATCGGCAGGTCGGAATGTTCGGGATGCAGCCCGGCCAGAGGGTTGGCTTCGATAAAGCTTGGCTGACCATTGCCATCGGAACGCAGGTCGACACGACCTCCATCGCGGGCCTTTAAAGCTCTCCATGACTCCAAAGCGATACGTTCGGCTTCGGCGACTTCCGAGTCGTTCGACGAACTGACCAGATCGTAGCGAACGAGTTCTTCGCAGCGTTCCTTGTTGACATAGCTGTAGGCTCCGGGTTCGGCATCTGACAGCAATACGATCTCAAGGGTACCCAACACGCGAGCTGCGTCGCCGGTGCCAAGAATTCCCACGGTGAACTCGCGACCGCAGAGATAAGTTTCCACAAGAACCGGCTGCCGGAATTTTTTGAGGAGGCTCGTGCAGACTTCGCGAAGTTCCTCGACAGAGGAAATACATGACGCCGGTGAAACGCCCTTACCGGTTCCTTCGGCGATTGGTTTCGCGAACAACGGGTAAGGAAGGTCAACGCTCTCAACATCCGAGATCTGTTCAACCACCGCGAAGCGAGCTGTCGGCAGTCCGGCCTTTTCTACCAGAGTCTTCGTGAGGCCTTTGTGCAGACACACGGCCATTACGACTGGATCAGCAAACGTGCAGGGGATCTCGTAAGCTTCAAGCAAGGCTGGAACCTGGGCTTCGCGAGCGATCCCGTGCATGCCTTCGCAAATATTGAAGACCAGATCCCAGCGATCTCCAGCGGCCAGACGAGTCACCAATTGTCGAATATGCCCGATGCGATCTGTTTCATGACCAAGACTTCGGATGGCATTCTCAATCGAATCGATCGTGTCAGCGCGATCAAACTCGGCGGTGGCTTCTTCATCATATCCGGCCGCCAGATACTCGTCTCGCAGGTCGTAGGTCAGCCCAATCTTCATCGCACGTCTTTCAGAGCCACAGTCCGGTCATCGGCCTTACTTGCTTATTGCAGTTCTCAGGCGAAGCGTAGCAAAACCAATTGAATCTATGATGGTTGATATTACGACTGGAGATCAGGATTCGCACATTTCTTCATAAAGCTGAGCCCGAAGACGCTCGGCGTCGTCTCGATCCATCCCCAGCGTTGGCAGCAATTCGGCCCCCGGTGCGAGCAGCTCCAGCGGACACCCGGACGCTGGCTTCTCCGTCAGGCCGTCGGCGGTGTAGTCGAACGGATAGAGTCGACAAACGATTGGGCGATTCTCCACAGGCAGGCGACAGCCATTGGGCCCGAGGAAAAAGCAGTCTCCGTTGTTGACCTGCTTGACAACTCGACGAGTCCCATCAGGCCGAAACACGTGCTTGTGCCAGAACGGATCCTCGATTTGCTGGTCGTAAACCGGATAGCCCGGAGCCCTGAATTCAGTGAACTCAACGCCCTCTGCAAACGGCTGAATCCTTCGCACATCCGCCAGAGACACGTAAATCTCCGAATCCTGACAGCAGGTTCGCTGATGTCGCGAACAACGTACACAAAGAAATTCCTCAGCCATGAGACCTTCCTGATCCTTTGCCCAGCGAACCAATCTGCGAAATTCGTGGACGAATTGTATCGAGAACGAATTCCGAGTCGATTCTTTAGTAATCTCGTCTCAATCATGCGACCAGAAATGTGCTGCTTGGTTTTCAGCGGTGCTGTCAGACGTTAAAACATCCGTTCCCGCCTCGTACTCTGTCACTGCCCGGAAATCGGTTAGTTAAACTCACCAAGATGCGCACCGCGCAATTGGTTCCTGCCCCCTGTTTCCAGGCCATGGACATCCTTCCGTTGGAGTGAATGAAGATGAATCGCGTGTCTACGCTGTGTGTTTTCGTTGGATTGTTGTTTGGGGCGATACCAGAAGGAAACGGTCAGGATGTCAAAAGTGCCGCGCCGGCAACGGCGACACTCAGGCATTCTGATTTAAGCGTCTATCAAGCCGACGATGGAACGTTGAAGCCTATCCGCACAGCGGAAGACTGGGCGATTCGTCGCAAGCAGATTCTGGTCGGAATGCAGGAAGCGACAGGCCCGCTTGCTCCACACCAACAGCAGCCGGCTTTCGACATCAAGATCACTGAAGACATCCGTATCGAAGGCGTGCGACGCCTGACGATGACGATTGCCGTCGACGAATCGGATCGACTGCCGCTCGACCTGTATCTTCCCAAAGCCGTTGCCGACTCAGTGGATGCAGGGAAACTTCTGGACGCTGAAGGCAACGCGAAACTAGCAGCGATGGTTGCATTGCATCCGACCGGTGCGGCAGGAAAGCGAATAGTGGCCGGAGAAGGAAAGGCTGGTCGTCAGTATGGCGTCGAGATGGCTCAGCGAGGCTATGTCGTCATCGCTCCGGACTATCCATCGTTCGGAGAATACGAAAAGTACGATTTCGCGGGCGACAAGTAC
>CANHVD010000311.1 GCA_947463775.1 Planctomycetaceae bacterium
GGTGCTGAAGACTGAACGTCCCTGAGACGCCCGCCGTGTTGGTCGAATGTTGAGTAACATGAGATGACATTCCCTTAAAACATCTATTCACTTTTACGTCGACACACGGTCATGAGTCGAGCGGGCAATGCGCCGGATGTCGAACCATCACGTTGCAATCGCGGAGTCAATAAAAACTGGTTTTCGACGTTGTCACCATAAACCAGCCTGGTGCAACGCCGGAGGCTGATCGTAGCGGCTGGCGCGATTGTGGGGAATTGTCTCGATAACTCCGCCTCGTTTTGATCAGGACAGAGTAATCCCGGCGTTGCAGGTCCCCCAATCGATACCACAGATTCCCGGGATCTTGTGCGAATTCTGAATGTGTTGACGGTTCTGAGCTAATGTTGACGTGACACATCCTGCGCTGTTTTTCTGACGCGTATGAGGTACTGCGGTGACAACAAACCGCTGGCTCCAAGAGGAACGAGACCCGATGACTTCCATTTCAACTTTGAATAGTGAACCGCAGCTCAACCTCCAGGGAAAAGAAGGCCCCGGCGATTCCGGTTCGACTTCGACTTCGTCGCCGTTCCCTGAGGGATACTGGGTGCTGGTTCGCAGCTCTGCGGACGGGAACTCCAATCATCGCGTGAACGTGGGTGGACCGACATTCTCAGTTGGACGTCATCCCTCCAACAGCCTTTGCCTGAGCGACAGTACGGTATCCGGACGACACGCAGAAGTCCTGACGATCAATAAGGATCTGTTCGTCAGAGATCTCAACAGTACTAACGGCACCTTGCTAAACGGACGACGAATTCAGCATCTGACCGGACTTCGTTCGGGCGATGTTCTGCATTTTGGCAGTGTGATGTATACGCTTCAGTCATCCACCGACGAATGCACGAGTTCGACAGTCACCGCCGATGTTTCCGCAGATGCACTCGCTCAATTGCAGTTCGACAAGCTTCTGCGTCGTCCCGCATTGCGGCCGTATTTTCAGCCCATCGTACGCCTGAGCGACACGGCTCGAGTGGGTTTTGAAATTCTGTCACGCAGTTATCTGCTGGGACTGGAAACGCCTGAGAAGATGTTCCGCGTCGCCGCGTCACGAAACGTGGAGGCGGAACTCAGTCAGGTCTGCCGCACCGAAGGGCTTCGCATTGGCGAATCTTTGCCGGGCACACAGTTCTATCTGAATACACATCCTGCAGAGATTGTCGGAACCGAGCTATTTCCTTCGCTGGTACAGCTTCGATCCGAGTTTCCGGAAATGCAGATCGTGCTCGAAGTTCACGAAGGGGCAGCGGCCTCAAGTGCCTTGCTGCAGGAAATTCGTCGCGTGACTCGAGAACTAAAAATGGGGCTCGCCTATGACGACTTTGGAGCCGGCCAGGCACGCCTCAAAGAACTCTTTGAGGTACCTCCGGATGTCTTGAAGTTCGATGTGAAGTTTGTGCATGGCCTGCCATTCACGACTCCTCAACACCGAGCCACAATCCAATCGCTGATCCGAATTGTGAAGGATCTCAACGTCGTGCCGCTCGCCGAAGGCGTAGAAACAGTCGACGAAGCTTCGGTCTGCTTTGAACTTGGATTCGAACTGGCTCAGGGCTTCCTGTTTGGCCGCGCGGAGTCCGCCGCACACTGGATCAATTCCTGATCGGCCGGAGTGCCCTGATCGCTAAATAGTCTCCTTATTCAGTCTCATTTTCTGTCGTTGAAACATCCCGCAAATGTTAATGCAACGCCCTCCCCAAGGCAGATCGAATGACTCCGCACTGCTGACCGCATTGCTGGCCGGAGAGAGTTTCTGGCCATCTGATCCATCATCAATGCACGAGCTTGGTCTGTCAGAGCCATTTCTTGAAGCGATGGTTTGTCGAGTGTTGCGATCCACCGGAAACCTTTCCGGGCGAACAATTGCTGGCGAGCTTTGCATCCCGTTCCGGATGATCGAAGGCCTGATGGAACGGCTGAAGAACCGTCGCATGGTCTCCCATTGTGGCAGTGCCAGCCTGAATGACTACGTGTTTGGACTGACCGACGAAGGACGTCGACGGGCTGAACAGTTTCATAGTGAGTGTTCTTATGTCGGTCCGGCCCCGGTTCCTTTAGCTGACTATGTCATCTCCGTTGAAGCTCAGGCCATCTGTGACCAGCCCGTTCGACGCGAAGAACTGGACGATGCGTTCTACAACGTGTCAGTCTCTGAAGAACTAATGGACATGCTGGGCCCGGCGATTAACTCGGGCAGTGGTCTGTTTTTATACGGGGCTCCGGGTAACGGTAAGTCGACGCTGGCTCGCTGCCTGACGAGTTGCTTTGGACAGGAAATCTGGATCCCGTATGCGATCATGGACGGGCGAGAAATCATCACGCTGTTTGATCCGGCTTATCATCAGGAAGTTCAGCAGCCGGGTGATGGATTATCTTACGACCGGCGCTGGGTGCGAGTTCGTCGGCCAACGGTGATCGTTGGCGGTGAGCTGACTCTGGACAATCTTGAGATTCGTCATGACTCAACGTGCAACATCAGTGAGGCTCCTCTGCAGATGAAGAGTAACTGCGGCTGCCTGCTGATTGACGACTTCGGTCGACAGCGTGTGAAGCCGGAGGAACTGCTCAATCGCTGGATTATTCCGCTTGAAAACAAGCATGACTATCTGACACTGGCCACGGGGAAGAAGATTCAGGTTCCGTTTCAGCAATTGATCATATTCTCCACGAATCTTGATCCTGCGGACCTGGTCGATGAAGCCTTTTTGCGTCGTATTCCCTACCGAATTGAAGTGGACGATCCTGATGAACAGGAGTTCCATCGCCTGTTCCAGATTGCGGCAGAGAAACTGGGTTGTAACTACGACCCGGAAGCCGTTGAGCATCTGATCAATCGTTGCTATCGCGAAGAGTCGCGCCCGATGCGTCGCTGTCATGCTCGTGACCTGTTGCTGCAGGTTCGAAGTTTCTGTTTGTACCGAGGGCTGCAGTTTGAAATGCTGCCCGAGTACTTTGATCGAGTCTCTGAGTGTTTCTTTACACGTGTTCCGACTCGCCCCCTGAATGCCTCTTTTGAGATCGCTCAGCAGACTTGTCGCTGAAAGGAGCTTTCGCGTGTTAAAGACTGAAGTTCAATCGACCGCTTTGCTTGGCAACACCGAGCCACAGCCCTCAAATGTATCCGGTGTATCCGGAATGACAGAAATCGCCGGCTATCGTTTGCAGGAACGTATCGGCATGGGCGGATTCGGCGAAGTCTGGCGAGCCATTGGTCCAGGCGGCTTCCCCAAGGCCGTGAAGATCCTCTTCGGCAGCCGCAGTGGTCCACAGGCGGAGACCGAACTCCGCTCAATGAATCGTATTCGCGAATTGCGACATCCGTTTCTGCTCAGCATTGAGCGAGTCGAAGTGGTTGATGGCCGAGTCGTGATTGTGAGTGAGCTGGCGGACAAAAGTCTCGACGATCGCTACCGTGAAATTATCGCTTCAGGTCAGAAGGGAATCCCTCGAGAAGAACTGATCGGATATCTTCGCGACGCCGCCGATGCGCTGGATTTCATGTCCGAACAGCATGGCCTGCAGCATCTGGATGTAAAGCCCGACAACGTGCTCCTTCAGGGCGCGCATGCAAAAATCGGTGACTTCGGTCTCACCAAGAGTCTCAATGTCACGGGGCATTCCATCGTCAACGGATTCACGCCGCTGTACGCGCCACCCGAATTATTTGACGGACATCCGGAACGTGGCAGTGATCAGTATAGTCTGGCGATCGTCTACCAGATGATGTTGACCGGAGTTGCTCCATTCAACGGACGGTCGGCAGCTCAGTTAACATCGCAGCATCTGAAAAGTCCGCCCGATCTTTCGGTTCTGCATCCTTCTGATCGAGCCGTGGTCGCACGTGCGCTGTCCAAGAATCCGAAGACTCGATTTGCCAGTTGTCGACAGTTCATCGACGAGCTTGCAAAACGACGTTACGCAAACTCTTCACTGCCAAAATCCGGCGGCATCCCGGAAACGGAAGCTCCACGTCCGCGCACAGAGTTTGTTGAGAATCTTCAGGATGCCAGCAACCGCGACCGCGTGACGTCTGCCGCGATTCCGCTTCGACCGCCTGGAAATGCGGGCCAAAGCTGGCTTGTGCGTCCAACGGTTTTTATCTCCATCGGTGGGCTGGGTGCGTCCGTACTTGCGGAACTGAGGACTCGCATTCAGCAGGCATATCCTGACGGTTTACTTCCGTCCATGCAGTTTGTCTGCATTGATGCCGATTCCGTGCAGATCGACGCCATGGAACGTCGTGCGGCCAGTGAGGCGACAACAACTCTGACGACGGTAAGAACGCCGCTGAAGACGTCGCACGAGTATCGCAAGGCTTCTGGCGAGCATCTGAACTGGCTCAGCAGACGATGGCTGTTTAATGTCCCCCGATCGGGCAAAGTCGAAGGCATGCGACCGCTCGGACGACTCGCGTTTGTTGATCATCAGGACTTGATTCGTACACAACTGGAGAAAGCGATCGATCGAGCCTTCAAGGCTGAGGCTGTCGAAGCATCGAAAAATGCGTCACAGCTTCCGTTCTCCCAGGATGCAATTGACATCGTCCTCGTGGGCTCCATTTCCGGAGGAACCTGCAGCGGATCACTTATGGATGCGGCATGGATGCTTCGTTCGATTCTTGCAGCACGACGTCTGCCGCCCTGCTGTTTGTCGGCGATGCTGATCCACGGCACTGAAAACTTAAGTCAGACAGCCGATATGCAGGATGCGAATACACTTAGCTTCCTGCAGGAACTTTATCACTTCAGTCTTCCGGGCGTTCAGCGTCCGGGGGCCTTGAAGAAATCAATCGGTGATCAGTCGTCCGCTATGCCGTTTGACGAGGCTGTCTTCGTCCATCTTGGCGATGATCTTGCGGACATCGATTTTCATAATGGGGCCGAGAAAGTCGCGGCCTATCTTGAACTCCGAAGTCTCACCCGCGCCCGTGCAGAAATCGATGCCTGGAGAAAAGCTTCAGCGACGCAGGATGAAGGTCACGGGAGTCTTCAATTGAGAACTTTTGGGCTGGCTAAGGTGGCCTGCGAATCGTGGGACGTCGCGAACAACGAATCTCAGTCGCTGGCGCTGTCTCTGCTTCGTCGCTGGGTTGCAGTGTCGCCAACCGAAATTAACGAACCGGTTACGCGAACGAGTCCTCTCGGGATGCTGCTGCATGAACTGGCGTTGACGGAAGAAGGCGTGGTCGAGCTTGTTCCGCGACTGCTAAACGCCGAAAGAACTCGCCGCGTCGATGAGTATGCTTCCGTCATCTGGAGCCGACTGGGATCATTGTCCACCGCGGCAGAGATTCCAGGACTTGTCGCCGGGCTGATCAGTCAGGAGACCGGGGTAAGTGGGCAAAAGAGCGCCATTACCGCTGTTGTTGAAGATATTCGGAAAGATCTTTCCGCCGGTCTAGGACGCTCAATCACCAAAGTGGCATCCTATCTTCAGAGTTTGCTGGAGACACGCGGACGGCTTAATACAGCAGAGAACTCAGTCACAATGCTGTTGAAATCAGTAGATCAGTCAATTGCCACAAACACGCGGCAACAATCTGAACTGCGTTCCGCATTTGCCGATCTTTGCAACTCATTGACATCCCAGTCCGGCTCGCCTCTGGGATCCGTTGACGGTAACTCTCTGAAATCATTCTCACGGCAATACTGCATGTTGCTGGTTTGCCAGACAGTGTGTCAGAGCGTCGGCACTCATCTGCGAAATCTGCGGGATGGTATTGCAAAACTCGGCACCGAAAAACTGGCGATCGTACGCCACCGGATCAACGCCATGTGTTCTATGGGAAATGAGTCGAGATCGACTGGCAATCCGAGCCCATCGCAGATGCTGGATGTGTTTGACGACTACCTCACGAAGAGCAGACGCTTCGAGTTATCAGTTCTGCTGCAGAGAGATCCTCGACCGTCCGATCTCCAGGTTCTGAACGCGGAGGCGGCCAGTTTTCTTTTCCAGAGTATGGGACCACAGTCGGCCGGATTGCCGGATCTTGCTCCACAGACCACTGTCGCATTTCCAGCAACCGCACGGCCGCTGCTGCGAAACGTCGGCGGCGGTCAGCGAGTCCTCGCGGCGTTACCCGAACAGATCCCGGGAGAACCATGGAAGCAGCGAATTCAGGCTGAGTTCGGGCCATGCGTTTCGCTATGCCCGATGAGTCGCACAGATATCACAGTCCTGTGTGAAGTCGAGGGTGTTGCAATCTCTGCTCTTATCGACAGCCTTTCCCACCTGAAACCGAAAGTGGTGGAACTGGCCGGACGCCTGCACTCACGGCAGGACATTCACTGGTAGTCCCGTGAGAAACGTCGAAAGCGGTTTTCCTGCAGCGATGACAATTCCTGATTTTCCCGCTTGAGCCGGAGTTGTCACTCGGCGGTTCACTGTGCCACATCCCGTTCGCGACTGCATTTGAACGCAGTTCTACAGGGTTGAGCAATTGAACGCTGCAGAGTTTTGGAATGCAGTTGTATATCAGATCGCACCAGAGCCTTTTGCGTCATTCGATCAACTGCTCTCTTCCCTCGCCTTGCGATTGGCGATCGCCGGCGGACTCAGCTATGTTGCCGGTTCGGGCGATGTGCAGGGATGGGGATTGTTCGCGGGACTCCGTAACAGCCCGTCCTGGTAGATCGCACTTTGTCTAATCGGCCACAGAACAGTTGAATAAGATTTCTCAGTCGGGAGAGTATCTTTATGGTGCCATTGAATCGTCGAGGCATGCTTCAGTTGAGTGCCGCCTGCGGCCTGAGCACGGCAATTGGTGAGTCTGCGATTTCCGAACAGGCCATCGCTGCGGA
>CANHVD010000312.1 GCA_947463775.1 Planctomycetaceae bacterium
ACGATTGCCGGAGTCCCCGAACAGAAGCCGCGCTGGAAGCGAGCTGTTGATGCGACCTCCGGTGCTGGGGCTGGTGATTTCGGTGTCCTTGGCGAAGCTCTCGGCCAATTGTATGTCAAGAAGCATTTTCCGGCGGAGTCACGTCGCCACATGGAAAAGTTGGTTGGCAACCTGATGAAGACGTTTGAACAGAGCATTCACGGGCTGAAGTGGATGACGGATGCGACCAAGGTGAAGGCTCTGGAGAAACTCAGCAAGATCACCACCAAGATTGGTTATCCGGACGAATGGCGAGATTATTCCAAGCTGGAAATTTCGGAGAGCGATCTGCTGGGCAACATGATGCGGTCCGCACGTGCAGAGCATTTTCGCCAGATCGATCGACTGCATAAACCAGTCGACCGTAAAGAATGGGGCATGACTCCGCAAACTGTGAACGCGTACTACAACCCCAGTATGAATGAGATCGTGTTTCCTGCCGCGATTCTGCAGCCTCCATTCTTTGATGCCGAGGCCGATGATGCGGCCAACTACGGTGGCATCGGGGCTGTGATCGGTCATGAGATCAGCCATGGTTTTGACGATGAAGGCAGCAAGTATGATGGCGATGGAAATCTCACGAACTGGTGGACCGAGGAAGATCGCAAAGCGTTCGATGAACTGACGGGGCGATTGGTCACTCAGTATGAATCTTACGAACCGCTGCCGGGTCGGAAATTGAACGGCAAGCTGACACTCGGAGAAAACATCGCGGACCTCAGCGGCATGGCGATCGCTTACAAGGCTTACAAACTTTCGCTGGGAAATTCGGAAGGCCCCGTCATTGATGGGAAGACCGCCAGTCAGCGATTTTTCCTGGGCTGGGGGCAGATCTGGCGTCGCAAGTATCGAGACGATGAACTTGTGCGTCGCCTGGTCATCGATCCTCATTCTCCCTCAACGTACCGAGCGAATGGTCCGGTCAGTAACCTGGACGAATTCTACGAAGCATTCGATGTGAAGCCGGGCGATAAACTCTTCAAGCCAAAAGCGGAACGAATTCAGATCTGGTAGAGACTTTCGCAAGGTGAATGCAGAAGGGATATCTTCGAGCGGAATGAATTGAGGCCGGGTGCTCGCCGGATGTAGGCTTAGTTCATGACCTCGTTGGTGGCCGCGCACGGACCAATATTCAGGCTCAGGTGATACGAATTGTCGACGACCGTCGGCCAGACGTGTCATCTGAGCCTGTTTCATTCACGGTCTTGTCTGGCTGCAGTACCTGAATTCGGCCACGCTGAAATCGTTTAATGTTTTGCAATACTCAAATTGGCGCTATGTTGCGGAAAGTCACCACTGTAAAGATGTTGCATTCGTTTTAGACGCACGGTTCAGTCTGTAAGTCACTGTGTTGATCGTTAGTCGCCTGATGCTTCTTTGAAAACGAGAAGGTAAGGTAGAGAGATGATTGATCAACAGACAGGAAACATCATGCGCCTCTTTGCCGGCTTGTTTGGTAGTTATTGTCGAAATCGACGTCGGTCTAAGCCGTCAGCCGCGGCTGGAATCGTCGACACGCTCGAGACGAGAGTTCTGCTGGCCGCGGTGAATCTTGCCGATGAAGAGCAATTGATTCTGGAGTTGATTAATCGCGCTCGGGCCAATCCCGAAGCCGAAGCGACCCGACTGGGTATTTCACTGAACGCCAGTTTGCCAGCGGGAACGATCAGTGCGACACCCAAGCAGCCGCTGGCTCCGAATCAGCAACTGCAGAACGCTTCCGTCGCGCATTCCACGGATATGATTAATCGCGACTTCTTTGCACATACCAATCCGAGCGGAGTTACTCCGGGTGGGCGAGCCACGGCGGCCGGATATGACTGGTGGACCATCGCTGAGAACATTGCTTACATCGGATACTTCGGCAATGTTGATATCAATGCAAACTCACGTCAGGCTCACGACCTGCTGTTCAAAAGTGCTGGCCATCGCACAAACATAATGATGCCTGAAGTTGAGGAGATCGGCATCGGCATTCGTAATGGAGCCTTTATACCATCAGGAGGAAACGCAACCCTCGTCACTGAGAACTTTGGACGACGCGACCTGAACCCGATCATTACCGGGGTCGTGTATTCTGACACGAACAATTCTGATTTCTACGATATTGGCGAAGCGGTTCGTGGCGGCACTATTACAGCACGTCGCGTCAGTGACGGCGCGACCTTTACGGAGACTATTGGCTCATCGGGCGGGTATGGCCTGATAGTTCCTGCCGGAAGCTATGTGGTTACGGCCGCGTTCACGCGGAACGGTATTCCGGTTTCCATGTCCTCCAATGTCACCGTGTCCGTCGACAACGTGAAGGTTGACTTTGATGCCACGGCGGCCGTTACAGTGAACCTGACGCTGTCATCGCCAACAGTCGCAATGACCGAGACCGGAACCGCGGCCACCATGCAGTTTACGGTCACTCGAGCCGGCAGCTTGACCGGGGCACTCACGGTCAATCTGAATTCCAACGACACTTCAGAACTCTCTGTTCCGTCTAGTGTTCTGATCCCAGATGGACAGAGTTCCGTCAACTTCACCGTCACGGCAGTTGATGACGGACTCATCGACGGTACACAGACTGCTTTAGTGCAGGCCTCTGCAGTTGGTGCGGTCGCAGTCAATCGAAGTGTCACTGTGGCCGATACGACAGCACCGACATTCACTGTCTTTGACATTGTGACCACAACACTCAGGCCGACGTTCTCCTGGATTGGCATTTCCAACGCTGCCAGTTACGAGATTCTTGTCGTGCAGATCACGACGGCCTCTTCTGTTTTTCATCGACAGGCCGGGATTACATCGACGTCTTATACGATGCCCATCGACTTGCCACTTGGCACCTTTTATATCCGCCTTCGAGCAATCACCTCCGCGAGAGTATTCAGTCCGTGGGGGCCGATCCAGATGATTCGCTCGCGTCCTTTAACGACTGTGGAAGGATCCGGCCGGACTGAAGCTTCCGGAACGTTCACGATCCGCTGGGCCGCAATTCCTGGAGCTACCAGCTACGACATTGTGGTCGACCGGTTGACATCGCAGACACGGGGGTTCTTAAGGAACGGGGCCGTCCCGACGAACTCGCTTGTCGTCAGTGACTTCCCGATTGGCCAGTATCAAGTTCGTGTCAGAGTACTGGCACCTGGAATGGCGTCGGGCTGGAGCATTGCCGCCCTCGTTACAGTTAGTATTCAGCCTACAGGCGTTCGAGTCAACGCTGCTGGTTTTGGCTCGGTCGCGACGGTGAATTGGGATGCCGTGAATGGGGCGGTACGGTATGACGTCCAGGTCGACAATCAGACGACCGGGGTGAGTCAGGTCATTCGCAACGTCAATGTCGTTGGCACAAGCCTGGCGATGCCAACGTTGACACCAGGATCCTACACTGCCGTCGTCAGAGCGATCGACTCCTCGAACAGGACTTATTCAGCATCAGCACCTGCCGCGTTTGTGCTCAATAGTGCAACTCCCCTGAGGTTGGCAGATATGACCCTCGCTGGTCGGCCATTATTCAGTTGGATCACTGTCGCCGGGGCCGTTCGCTACGAACTCGTCTTCGCCAATGCTTCTCTGGTGCCACAAATTACCCTCAGCAACCTCACAGGGAATCAGTATCAGCCTACAGTTCCACTTGCCGCAGGAGTGTGGCGAGCGTGGATTCGAGCGTTCGATAGTAGCGGCAATGCGACCGCAACCAGCAATACCGTTGAGTTCACACTGGTTTAGAACGCGCAATAAAACGGGGCGGGCTTCCGTCTCTGGATGTGCGTGGTGACTACTGGGTGAACGGATTGGCTGAGCGTCTTGATGATAGTTTCAGGACGGCAGCGGTGAGCATTTAGATTGGACGTTGGATCTGAAGGCTTCGCCGTGATGAGTAGTCGCAGTCTGCGTCTCAGCCTGTGCCGTTTATGAGGCTATTCACCAGTCTCTTCCTCTGCCAGATGAAAACGGTGCATCACGCGGTGAAAGACTGGCGTCAGCATCACCGCCGTAGCGCTGAGGAAGATGACACCGCTGAATAAGGCATAGAACGATGCAAACAATTTGCCTGCAGTTGTTGTCATCGGGTTGACCGGGCCCATTCCCGTCAGAATCATTGACGCGTTCAGCAGGGCGTCGATCCACTGTAATCCACCGAACCAGCGATAGCCAAGAACGCCGATTCCCAGGCTCGCTCCGATTATAATTGCGGATACGACTCCGTAGAGAGACAGCCGCAGGAAAAAGTGGGCCCGCTCGGCCAAAGGCTGTGTTTTTTTCTCAAATCTCATCGTCTTTTGATCCAACTCAGCCACGTTCGTGGGGCGGCCTTCAATCCCGTTGAAAGAACGCTAAAATGCATGTTTCACGCCAGAGCAGTATACCGCGCACTTTATTCTGATGTGACAGTTCTGTCATTGAGTGCCCGGACTTCTCCCACACTACGGCGTTTTGATCGCGAAGGCAGATAGAATGACCACGTATTTCCCGGAAGTTGACAAGATCCAGTTCGAAGGAACATCGTCCCGCAATCCTCTGGCCTTCCGGCATTATAACGCGTCCGAGATTGTCGAAGGCCGGACGATGAACGACTGGCTGCGCTTCGCCGTCTGTTACTGGCACACGTTCCGAGGAACCGGTTCTGATCCTTTCGGTGCTCCAACGCTGATGCGGCCTTGGGACGACGGAACTGATTCTCTGGACAATGCTCTGCGTCGCGTCGATGTCGCCTTCGAGTTCATGACCAAACTGGGAGTTCCATACTACTGCTTCCATGACCGCGATGTGGCTCCTGAAGGGGCGACTTTGCGAGAAAGCAATGCTAACCTGGATGCTGTTGCTCGCAAGCTGAAGGAAGCTCAGCGTTCAACAGGCATCAAGCTGCTGTGGGGGACGGCGAACCTGTTTTCACATCCTCGTTACATGCACGGAGCGGCAACAAGCCCTAATGCCGATGTGTTTGCTTACGCTGGTGCTCAGGTTAAGAAGGCTCTCGAAGTTACCTATGAACTGGGTGGCGAGAACTATGTGTTCTGGGGCGGTCGCGAAGGCTACATGTGCTCTTATAACACTGACATGAAGCGCGAGCTGGACCATCTGGCTCGCTTCATGCACATGGCTCACGAGCATGCGAAGTCGATCGGTTTCAAGGGTCAGTTCCTGTTTGAGCCAAAGCCAAAGGAGCCGACCAAGCACCAGTATGACTTCGACGCGGCCGCATGTCTCAACTTCCTGCGTCAGTATGGTCTGATGGATGTTGTGAAGCTGAACATCGAAACGAATCATGCGACGCTCGCTGGTCATTCGATGATGCACGAACTCGAATACGCGTCAATCCAGGGAGTTCTCGGAAGCATCGACGCCAACACCGGCGACCTGCTTTTGGGCTGGGATACTGACCAGTTCCCAACGGACATTTACCTGACAACACAGATTATGCTGGTGCTGATGAAGCAGGGCGGATTGCATTCCGGTGGAACGAACTTCGACGCGAAGGTTCGCCGCGAAAGCATCGACCCGATCGACCTCTTTCATGCTCATGTTGGCGGTATGGACGCGTTTGCTCGCGGTCTGAAAATCGCCGCTGCAATTCGTGCTGATGGCGTGCTGAACGATTTCGTTCGTCAGCGTTACAGCACTTACGACAACGGAATGGGGCGTCGCATCGAAGCGGGCTCGGTTTCTCTGAATGAACTGGACACCTACATTCAGGAAAGCACCAGCCTGACGGCCAATACCAGCGGTCGCCAGGAAATGCTCGAAAACCTCATCAACCGCTACATCTAACAAGGGCTGAGCCCTTGTCCCGGGTGATCTCAAGGCCCGATACCCAGGGAGATGCAAGTTTTGTTCGCTGCGGGCAGAGTGTATTCATGATGGATACACTCTGCCGAGTGAAACGCAGGGGCGGTTCTCCCGGGATCCTGCTGTTTGTTGGCTTATGCAGATCACAGCATCGTCAGTGGACACCTTGATCAAATCTCAGCGCAGATTGACAGACCATGGCGTATTGTCCTGAGTGTAAAGGCGAAATGTCAGCAACAGAAATCGTCTGCCCGCATTGCGGATACGACTTCCCTGCGTCTGGCTACAACAGCAATACCGGGAGCGGCTTCGCCTATTCAGGGGTTGCTGACGTGGCACTCATCGTAAGCATGTGTGCTGCAACCATTGGAGCATGTGGTGCGGCAATCGCGGCGGTTGTCGCCATTGCTCACGGACAGTTTATGAACGGACTCCTTGTGTATCCAATCGCGTGTCTCCTGCAACTGGGGATGCTTGTTGTATTCATTCGCGTTCAGCAGTAGTGCCCTTCTGTCTCGGGCACCGGAAGGCGAAAAATAGGTGTGGGCTCTGCGAATTCGGCGCGCACAGCGTCGGTTCGGAAACAATCACCAGCAGGAACGCAACATAGGGCACCGAAGTTCAGGAGGGGAACGCATCCTGAGGAACTGTGTTTCTTTCGTTTCCTTCTGTCCACTTGCTTGAATTTGTGTTCGACAGAGACTCTCCTGCTGGATTGCACTGGTCTGGTCCACGTTTTATGCGAATGCAATTTCGTGTTTAACTCCAGTCTGTGAGTGATGCGTAACGGTGGTTTCCCGAAAATCAACCGGAATTCGTGAGTCTGGGCAAAGTGCACTGACTTTTCCGGCGGGAGCTGGACTTCGGAAAGGCACCGCTAAAATTCCTCCCGGTGGTCGTGGGTTGTTCTGCGGCCTTTTAAGTTTCAGGGAGGGTTAAGGATGATTCGGTTCTGGTTCCTTGCGTTGGTACTTGTTGGCCTGATGGTTGATGTTTCGGAAGCTCGCGGACGAAATCGTTCC
>CANHVD010000313.1 GCA_947463775.1 Planctomycetaceae bacterium
GAATCTGGATGCCAGAAACTCATGGCTCAGGCAGACCCTCGCTGCCATTCCTGCTGGCAGCACAATTCTCGATGTCGGGGCTGGAGAGTGCCCGAATAAGAAGGACTGCAGCCACCTTGTCTATAAGGCACAGGATATCGCGCAATATGACGGCGCGGGCAATAAACACGGATTGCACACCGGAGAGTTCGACTTTCATCAACTGGATTTCGTGTGTGATCTGTACGACATCCCTGAAGACGAGTTGTTCGACTGCGTAATGTGTACGGAGGTCCTTGAGCATGTGGTTGACCCCGTCCGCGCAATTCAGAAACTCACTCGGATGGTAAAGCCTGGTGGCACGTTGATCATCACGGCACCGTTTTGCAGTTGGACGCATTTTGCTCCATATCATTACGCAACCGGCTTCTCAGAGTATTTCTACAACAAGCACATTGAGTCGGAGGGCTTCGAGATCGTCACGATGGAAGCCAACGGCGGCTACTTTGATCTGATGGATCAGGAAATGGGCCGCATCGGATCGGTTCGTCGCAGATACAGTGGGATTCCGCTTGATCCACTCAGTTTTGTGTGCCTCTGGGCGGCTCGCATGAGTATCCGATTGCTGGCCGCGATGGATGGTCCCAGGAACCAGCGGAAGTCCAGCGAATTGGCAACCTTTGGGTGGCACGTGAAGGCCGTGAGACGTGCTGCTTAGTGCAGATGCCGGTTGAAGTGTGTACAGGCAAGGGTAGCCGTCAACGTCGATAAGAAGTATTTCATATGCAGCAGCTCATTCGTCTCGGAACCTATGCGTGGCCCTACCGAAAGAAAATTGTTCTTTCCGTCGTATGTGCGTTGCTGGTTTCGGCGTTCTGGTCACTGAATCTCTCCATCACGTTTCCAATTGTCCGCGTGCTTTTCGAAGGCGACAGCCTGCATGCCAATGTGGATCGGGAGATCTCCGAACTGAAGGCTGAGATTGAGGGTTATCAGCAGAATCTGGATGCTGTGAAGGACTCTGATGTCGCTGAGCATGCCCGCGTGCAGAGAAAAATCAATGATGCCTCTCAGGTTCTGCTGACTCGTCAGGTCACAAAAGATGTGATCCTGCCGTACGTTCCTGAGGATAAGTTCAAGACGATCCTTTTGATTCTGGGGCTCGTGGTTTCTGCCACGGTTGTAAAAGGCATCTTCATTTACTTCCAGGAAATCCTGGTGGGAAGCCTGGTCAACGCGGCTTCCAACGATATTCGTGCGGATGTCTTTCGGAACGCACTGAAGCTGGATTGTCAGTCACTGGCTGGAATTGGTACATCAAACCTTACGTCGCGACTGACGAATGACGTGGGCGAAATGGGGCTGGGCCTGCGTCTCTTTGGGGCTGATCTGGTTCGTGAACCACTGAAGGCCGTCCTGTGCATCATTGTGGCCCTCTATATTAACTGGAGACTGACGGCTGTTGGTATTCTTGTGCTGCCTTTGATTGGACTGCTTTTCAGCCGATCCGGCAAAGCCCTGCGAAAGTCTTCGCGACAGACGCTCGAAACGATGTCCAGCATTTATCATTGCATTTCAGAGACGCTGGATGCCGTAAGAATTGTTGTGGCGTTTGGCCGTCAGGATCGTCACCAGCAGCAATTGGTGGATGCCAACACGGAATACTACAACCGATCTCAGAAACTGGTCCGTGTCACTGCGCTGGTTCGTCCAGCTACTGAACTGCTGGGAATCATCGCATTCATTTCGATCCTTATTCCCGGAGCCTACATGGTTCTGAACAGGACGGATCAAATTGCTGGCATTAAACTGGCGGCTCGACCTCTGGAAATGGCCGAGTTGGCGACTTTATATGCATTGCTTGCTGGCGTACTGGACCCTGTGAGAAAGCTGTCCGGGATTCTGCCGATCATGCGACGATCAATGTCGGCCGCTGATCGAGTGTTCGAAGTCATCGACTTGAAGACTATGGTCCCGGAACCTGAGGCGCCAGTTGTACTTCCACGTCATTGCGAGTCCATTGAGTTCGAAAATGTGTCTTTCCGGTACCAGTCTACTGGAAGCGCGAATTCTCATCCGCTGTCGTTGCACGACATCAGCCTGAAAGTGAATTTTGGAGAAGTCGTCGCGATCGTGGGAGGAAACGGGTCCGGCAAGTCGACGCTGACCAGCTTAATTCCACGACTGATGGATCCCACCGATGGCGCCGTCAAGGTCGATGGTGTCGATATCGCCTGTGTTACCTCCATGGATCTGCGAAACCAGATCGGGATTGTCACGCAGGATACGATGCTGTTTGATGACACGGTCTACAACAATATCCTCTACGGAAACCCGGATGCAGATGCGCAGATGGTCGAAGAGGCAATCCGTATGTCTCACGCCGCAGAGTTCATTTTGACTCTGCCCGAAGGCATGAATACACGAGTTGGCGCAAAAGGCCAGCGATTGTCTGGTGGTCAGAAACAGAGAATTTCTCTGGCGCGAGCCATCCTTCGCAATCCATCAATACTCATTCTCGATGAAGCCACATCTGCTATTGATGCCGAGAGTGAAAACCTGATCTACAAGGCACTTCGAGAATTCAGTCGAGGCCGAACAACGTTTATTATCACACACGTGATCAATCAGACGTTTCTTGATCTGATTGATCGTGTCGTTGTGCTGGATCGAGGTCGAATCTCGGCGATTGGCCGTCACGAAGATCTTCTGAAAACAACTCCCGACTATTCCCGATTGCTCCAGATGGAAACTACTCTCCGTCGAGCCGCCTGAAGCAGGACGTCGTCATGACTCGCGAACGCACGACTGTGATCTGGAGATTTCTTGACGGCCGACCCGGGCACGAGAACCAGGTCAGGGGCTTGTCGGAAGCGCTCGAGCGGATTCGCAGCGTCGAAGTTTTCGACGTTGTTGTTCAAGATGACATGAAAGGTCTCCGAAGTTTCCTTCCGAGTCGCCTGCTCCACGTGGCCTCATTTCCCGCGCCAGATTTGTTGATTGGTGCGGGACACTCGACGCATCTGCCGTTGCTGGCCTGCAGCCGAAGATACGGGGGCCGCACGGTTGTCATCATGAAGCCCAGTCTTCCGGTCGCCTTGTTTGATCTCTGCCTGATTCCTGAACACGATACGCTTCGTTTTCAGTCCGGCAATGTCGTTCGCACAGAAGGTGCGCTCAATCGAATTCGTCCGTCAGATAAGCAGATTGCAGACCATGGACTTATCCTGATAGGCGGTCTTTCAAAGCATTTTCACTGGTCCGACGAGAGTATTGCTCAGCAAGTTCAAAATCTTGTCGCGAGCACTCGGCTTCAGTGGACGATTGCTGCCTCTGAACGTACCCCGGTGAGCTTTCTGAAGCACATGCAGGCAAAGTGCCCTGATGTTCGGCTGATGACTCCCGAAAATACGTCCGCTGCGTGGCTTCCCGATCAGCTTGAGCGTACCGGGACCGTTTGGGTGACGTGTGACAGCATGTCCATGATCTACGAAGCTCTGACCGCAGGAGCCCAGGTTGGATTGCTCGAACTGGAACCGACCTCACCGGGACGAATCTCTTCAAATATCAAGCGTTTGATCCGTTCATCAATGGTGACAGCCAGCAGTGACTGGTCACATGGGCGTCCTTTATCGGCGTCTGCAAAGTCATTTTCAGAGGCGGATCGATGCTCACGCATTGTCGTTGAGCGATGTCTTTCACCAAATAGTCCGGTCACGTCAGGATTTCGAATCGCGGACCTGCTGTCAGTGCCTTCATCCGGCGAGGTCGCTAATGCAAATCTCCGTGGCCTTGGAAGTCTGATTTCTGAGGTTCGGGTTCCGCTACGATGAAGGGAAGATCGATGGGCCGTCCCGAACTTCCTCCGGAATCGATCAGCCGGTACACACCAACGTTTCAGTTTCCCAAGACACTGATTCAGCCATTGATCCGACCACTGATCAAGCTGCAGGATGCTGGCAAGGTGCCCGCCGTGCCGCTACGTCAGCATATTGTGATCTGTGGATTTCCGCGCAGCGGGACAACGCTGTTTCAATTGATGATTGAATCCTGCGTTGCCGGGATCAAAACATTTGGTCGTGAACGTAGGGCTCTTGAATTCGCAAAGTACGGCCGACGCACACACGCCAGCGTCATGACGAAGCGGCCCAAAGACATCTTCCTGGTTCAGGAACTTCGCGATTTCTATTCGTCACATCCGGCGGAAGTTCAGTTCGTTGTGATGCACCGCGACCCTCGCGCAATTCTGACCTCGGTGCATTTCTCGAAGCCGAGCGAATACTTTGTGACGACCAATCAATGGCGACACATTTATCGTCATTGGAAGTGGGCCGCGAACGCAGATGATGTGCTGTCGATTCGTTACGAAGATGTTGTTTGCGGACCCGATTTTGTGGAATCACAGTTTGCACAACTCACCGGCTGTGAAATGAATCGTCCATTCCGTGACTTTCATCAGAATGTCCCCGTCGGATTCGACGGTCGAGCTCTCAATGGCCTCCGCGAGCTGGATGAAAGTAATGTGCTTCGCTGGCGGGAGGCCTGTCATCGTGACAGAATTCGCTCGCTGCTTCAGGAGTTGCCTGAACTTCCTGATGTGCTGATCGAGATGGGTTACGAAACGGATGATTCGTGGACCCGCGAATATGCAGATTTTCAACAGTCGATTACTGCTGCGGCCTGACGAATCACCTGGTCTCGAATGCATCCATGATTGTCTCGCACAAGTATCGATTCATTTTTCTGAAGACCGCCAAGACGGCTGGCACCAGCATCGAGATTGCTCTGTCGAAGTATCTCGGCGAGCAGGATATCATTACGCCGATCTCCGCTCCGGATGAAACGATTCGCCATGGTCTCGGCTATCGAGGCCCGCAGAATTATCGAGTTCCCCTGAGACAGCATAGTCCTGTTGAACTGGCTCTCGCAATTTGTCTGGGTCGAAGGAAGAAGTTCTATAACCATATGCCGTCGCATGAAGTGCGAGGCCTGATTGGTGAAAGAACGTGGAACGATTACTACAAGTTTTGCTTTGAACGCAATCCCTTTGATCGAGTCATCTCGCTGTATTTCTGGTGCCACAAGTCGGAGCCGCGGCCAACACTGGCAGAGTTTTTGGATGGCCCCGAAATTCACTTGCTGACTCAGCGCGGCATCGATGTCTACACTGACTCGACGGGAAACGTCTGTGTAAACAGAGTTGGTCGTTACGAGAGTCTGGGCGAAGATCTGGAAGAGATCCGTCTGGCTGTCGGACTTCCGGAATCATTGCAATTGCCCATGGCCAAGGCCGCGCATCGAACGGACCGTCGTCACTATTCCGAACTGATCGATGCTCACTGCCGCAGGAAAATCGAAGCCCTGTTCAGTCGCGAGCTTTCGCTGTGGGACTATCAGTTCTGAAGATCTCAGAGAGTTAGTTGACCTCGAATAATGACTTTCCGCACCGCCAGCTTTGAGTCGAGAATCAGCAGGTCGGCTCGTTTTCCTGCTTCAAGGCTTCCAGTCTGGCGAGCAATTCCAGTTCGTTCCGCTGGAGTCAGGCTAGCCATTCGAATGACATCGGGAAGGCTTGCGGACGTGCTGGCTTTCATGTGTCGGACCATGTGGTCCATACCAACAATGGAACTGGCCAGACTTCCATTCGGAGCCCAGCCCACACGGCCATCGCTGTGGAATATAGAGCCTTCAGTTGAGTGCCCAAAGATGTATTCTCCCGGCGGCATATCAAGCGCGCGGTTGCAATCGGTGACGAGGCAAAGTCGATTCGCGCCCTTCATGCGGTAGGCGAATTCCAGAAGTTCCGGAGCCAGGTGACAGCCATCAGCGATGACTTCGGTACTCATCTCCCGATTCATCAATACGAACTCTGCCATGCTGGCCTGCATGGGTACGTTAAATCGCTGTCGCATCGACGGTACAGAACTCATCGCGCACCAGAAGTGATCCACATGTCTCATCCCGGCGTTGAAGGCCGTCTGCATTTCCGACCAACTGGAGTTCGAATGTCCGCAGGTGACCAGGCACTTGTTGCGACGAGCCAATGCGTAGAATTCGGCCGCTCCAGGAAGTTCGGCAGCGCACGTGGCGATGCGGATCATCGTTGTGGCGAAGTACTTTTCGTATTCGCTGAGTTGTGGAGGACGGCAGCCATCTTTCGAATGACATCCGACCTTGTCTTCAGCAAAGTAGGGGCCGTAGAGATGAACTCCGGCGATGTTGGGAACGAATGAGTTCTCTGACTTCTTGCGAACAGTCGCAGAGGCCTGAATCATGGCCATCAGGCTTTTAAAGCTGCCTGTTGTGGTTGTCGGATAGATCGTGGTGGTTCCATGTCGAGCATGAGCTTCGCAGGCTGTTTGGACGGCGTCCGGAGTGCCATCCATAAAGTCGGCGCCGTTTCCGCCGTGAACATGGATATCTATGAATCCTGGTGAGATAAATCCGCCATCGGCATCAATCTGTATCACACTTTTTGGCAGCCGGCGTGGTTTACCGACAGAGACGATAGAAGACCCTTTCCAGCGGACCATTCCATCTTCAAGCAGTCGATCGGGCAGTACAACGGTACCATTGAGAACGGCGTACTCCTGGACTCCAGAATTTTTCATGGGGCGGCTCAGGTCAGAAGAGGTTCCATGGGGACTGTTATCATCCGGGAGAAGCCGCTTGATCAAGTTCAGCGAGCATAGAGTTCTGCAAACGCCTGCCGATAGGGGAGTTCATTTTTCGGAAACAACGCTTCGAAGGTCGAGTCTTCAGTGGCACCTTTCTGAAAGCGGCGTTTCTCGAACACAGGCATCGTGTGCCCTGTGATCTGTTCAACCCCGCGACGCACAACTTCTCCTTTGAGCTGATA
>CANHVD010000314.1 GCA_947463775.1 Planctomycetaceae bacterium
ATGATTCAGGATCACCGCCGCGACCGCAGAGCTAAGCAAAGCGACCATCACAGCAGGTACCGGCGAACTCTTCATCACCGTCATTGCGCCTGCGAGGGCAACTCCGTGTACAAGATAGAAGTCATAAGAGTATTCGGCCGCAAGTTTGACGATAGGCGATCGAGCCTTACACAGCAGAGATAACTCGACGACGACCAGGCTGATGGCTGTGTATGCAAAAGCGGGCTGAATCAGCAGAGCCAGGATGGTCAGCGCTCCTGCAATCGAAAGGGAGGCAACTCTCCGATGACTGCCCAAAGCATAAGCCGCGATTGTGCTGGCCACAGCATAGGTCAAAAAATGACACATCAGCCATGGAGCGGCATCGCGAGCGACGAGGAACGTCAAGCAGAGACTGCTGATTGCAGCAATGAGACCGGGGCGTTTGATGAGTCGGGAGAGGAACGTTGCGATGTAACAGGCCAGAATGAGAGAAACAAACCACGTCGGTGAGTTCACAAGTTCGCCAGAATGGGTCCACAATCCAGTGCCCAGCATCTGTGAAACAATCTGGGCAACGGATGCATTCTTGTAACCGGACAATGTCGCCAGACAAAAACTTCCGATCATCGCAATCCAGAACGCCGGGTAAACTCGACACAGACGCTGCGCCAGCCAGTTCGTCGGTGTACGTCGGCTATCGGACGACAAGAATCCGCTGACAATCAGAAACATGGCCACACCCAATTGGCCGATCGACAGACCAGCCAGCGAAGTCAGATCGTCTCGACCTGCAAGGCTCATTGTGTGTTGCAGTACCACCAAGCTCATCGCGAGAACTCGAACGACGTCAAGTCCGACGAGATTCGGTCGCGAAGAAGAGTCGGAAGGTTTAATGAAGGGCATAGCAGGACTCGTCCGCAGGCTGGCTGGTCTGTGCGATGTGGTGATTGTTGATTCGGCGTGGCTCAGTGATCAATGACTGCTTAAATGTACCCTCACTGATGTCTGAAGTTGTGCAAACCCGGCGAAGTCGTGGCGGCTTACAGCACAGGGGCAATTGTCACACAGGATTTTTCAGATGGCTGCATTTTCGCATCAGCATCGGGCACGATGCTCCGGGAAGATTGCAGTGATTCGTGCGAGTTGATGCTTTCCGGCATCAGTTTCCCCCAATGGGGCAGCCGGAACAATGCCCGGTGCTGACCTGTCCGGAATCGCCCAACGGAGTGACTCTCGGAAGATCACTGCTGACTCAGTGCAATCCAGCGATCGCGAATCCAGATCTGCAGCGGCAGCAGAACAAACATCCAGGTCCAGAACACGTTGATAATACTGCTCAGAAGCAACGTAACTTCGATGTTGTGACTTCGTGCGAAAACGGAAGTCACTGCCGTCAGTCCAAGAATCGGTGCCGCCATACAAAAGAAGGCTGGCGTGGCCAGCAGAATTGTAAGTGGCAACGCCGCCCAGCGCGTGTACAAGGATAACAGAGCCGCCAGATGGCTGGCGAAACCTAACATGATCAGATAACTGCTCACCATTGTTGCTGAACAGTTTCTGACAATCGTACCGTCGCTAAGGATCAAAGTAATAAAGATCCAGACGATGGCCGGTATCAGAGCGATTGCACAGCCGGCGAATTTTTCCACAAGAATTCGAACGCTGCTTATGGGCACGGTCGCCAGTGTTGATTGTGTCTGCTGCCGAACTTCATAGAACAAACATCCTGACGAGTACAACAAGACCTCCGCAGTCAGCGTCATCATGAATGTCAGAAAAGCCCACCAGCTGTAATCGCCACGCAGGGCCAATCCGTTTGAGTAACCATCCATTTCCTGAAACATGCGGAAGCCGGCAAAGACAAGACCTCCGGCCAAAAACTTGGCGATAGCGAATGTACGTCCGCCGGTGAAGAAGAGAAACTCTTTCCATGCGATTGAAAGATTCCAACAACGTCCAACAGCCCAGCGCCGGACGGATTTGTTTTCCGAGGGGCCTGCCGTGTCTGCGGGGGCAGACCAGAAATCCAATGTGACTGTGCTGATCACAAACAATACTAAAGCCGTCAGGAGACTCGACCAGAACTGACCCGCAACGATTGACACTTCGCCTTTGATGGAAGCCGTAGAGATCGTGGTGAGCCCGGTCGAAAAGTCGATTCCCAGCATAGTGAATCCACTGGTCAGTCCAAGGATCTCTGCGAGGCGATCGAATACGGAGATCTTAGAGCACACCGCCGGGATCGATCCCAGAAAGGCGATGGTGCCAGTCGACAGAACTCCAGGTGGAATGGCTCCAAGGAACGCCGTGCTGATCCGCGGCAGGAACACGAAGACTCCAATGGTTGTGGCCGCCAACCCGGCTGCTCGCCCCGACGTCGCGCACCGCACGCTGCAGAATAGCGCCAGATTAGCCACCAGAATCATCCACGCCGCCAACGCTAAATAGGCGGCCACGATCTGATTCCAGAGTACGCCCCCAAGAGTAATCGAGAGAAACGTAAATGGCATCTGGATCACAAGCAGCATCAGTGAGCTGACGAGTCGCGATGTCGATTTGCCCAGAGTAATCGACAGCGAATTCATACCGGCCAGACGCAACAGTGCATAGGTTCCGGCATCTTTCTCTTCCGTGACGGCCGTGACAAAATAGCTGATTCCCGAAACCGTAATGATCAGCACATTCAGGGTGCAGACCAGTTCAAAGAACCGCAGCCCCATGCTGCCCGTACCAAACACATCCGTAAACGACATCGAAATCGCAAACAGCATCGCTCCCGCAAATCCCGCGCGAACGATGTGCGGGTAGATGGACTTGGAGTCCATCTTCAGAGTCCAATTGAACAGCGTTGTGACTCCGGAGATCACGTGCGCACTCCGCGAGTCGTCAGGTCCATAAACGCCTGATTTAAATGCCGTCGCTGCTGACTGAATGACGTAATCGAAAGATCCAGAGTAAGCAATTGTCGCAGGAACTCGTTGGCCGATGTCGCTGGCGCCAATTGAATGTTGTAATCACGCCCTGTCGCAAACTCTGGTTCAGAAACCGTCTCGACACCGGGCAATTCCTTAATTCGCTGCATCGCAGTTTCGGAGATTGTGGCCAACTTCAGATTATAAAGAGGTCTCTCGTCCGGGCTTTCCAGCAGGATATCCATCGGCCCGCTGAACTTGATTTGGCCTCGATCGATGATTGTCACGCTGTCGCAGAGTTCCGCCAGTTCACTCAGAATATGCGAACTGATAAACACCGTTTTCCCCATCCGCCTCAGTTCACGAAGGATCTCCATCAACTCAATTCTTGCGCGAGGATCCAGGCCGCTGGCTGGTTCGTCCAGCAATAACAGATCCGGATCATGCACCAGAACCCGGGCCAGGCTGACTCGCTGTTGCATCCCGCGTGACAAGCCGCTGATAAGATCATCGCGACGGCCTTCCATGTCGGTCAACGTCAGCACGTCATGGATGACGGTGTCGCGTTGCCGAACTGGTAAGCCGTAAGCTGCCGCGAAAAAGTCCAGATACTCGAAGACTGTCATCTGGCGATACATGCTGAAATGGTCCGGCATAAAGCCAATGCGGCGACGCACCGCGACAGAATCATTTCGCACACTGTGTCCAAAAACTTGTACTTCACCCCAGTTCGGTTTCAGCAGTGTGCAGATGGCCTTGAGCGTTGTGGTCTTCCCTGCACCGTTGGGCCCGACAAAGCCGTGCAGCGTCTGAGGCATCACGCAGAAGGTCACCTGACTCAGCGCCTGATGGCCTTTGAAGGCGTGCGACAAGTTTGTGACAGAGATGGCCGGAACAGTGTCTCGGGTAATCGTCGACATTTTGAAAATCGCCCTTTGCCGAATCCTGCGGAACTTCAAAAACGCGACGAGAGTTACTGCTGTTTCGCCAGTACGGCGTCATCAAACATCAAACGTCCCTGAGCCAGTGAAACCGAATGCGGAAATCTCTCTGCCAGTTCGTTGCTATGAGTCACGCACAACAATGCGGTGTCGTGCTCCGCGGCCATTTCGAGCAACAGTGTCCCGATCTCTTCCGCCGTCTGCGGATCAAGATTTCCCGTTGGTTCGTCCGCCAGCAAGAGAGAAGGCTTGTGCAGTAGCGCGCGGCAGACGGCCACTCGCTGACGTTCCCCACCAGACAGTTTCCCCGGACGCTGATGCAGACGATGAGCCAGCCCGACTCGATCCAGCAACGCTTCAGCTCGCGCGCGAATGTTGGCTTCGGAATCAAACCCGGCCAGTGTTGGCAAGAGCACGTTCTCCAGAACGCTGCACTGCGGCAGCAATTGATGGTCCTGAAAAATGAACCCAATATGCTGATTGCGAAACGATGCGAGCCGACTGGAACTCATTCGCCACGGGTTCTCACCAAGGATCTCAATCAACCCGGAAGTCGGCTGATCCAGAGTCCCCGCCAGATAAAGCAGAGTACTCTTGCCGCACCCGGAAGGTCCTCGAATCGCAATCGCGCTGCCGGAAAGAACTTTCAGGCTGACGTCTTTTAAGATAGAAACCGAGCCGCCTGGCGAGTCAAATGTGCGAGAAACACCATGCATATGGAGAACAAGAGGCATAAAGACTCATTTCACTTGAATTCAAAAGCAACTGCGATGCAGAGCAGAAGGCTAGCGGTCTGTTGATTTAGAAGTGTATTGAGCGTTAAGTTTAACGGCGAGCCAGAGGCGAAATCCGTCAATGACGCCTGCGACTTGCCGTTAAACGCTTAAATCAACCGTCCGCTGGAAGACTCCCGAAGGTCAATTTCGTCTAAGTTTCTTAAGGATTCTTCGTCGACGGAGAAGACTCACCCACCGCAAGCTTGGCGACTTCGTCCGCAGCCAGCGATCCTCGATAAATCCTGACATCGGCGAGATTCCCTTTGAAGTAATCCTGAGCCCCGAAGCCGATGTGAAGTTTCGACTTGCTGGAGAGATCGATGGCTTCGTCCGGCAACGCAGCCGACTCCGAGACAAGTTTTCCGTCGACATAAAGCTTCAAACAATCCTTCGCACGAACGGCAGCAACATGATGCCAGCCTGACGGAAACGAATGGTCCCACGTGGCATTACGGCCCGCTTCGATGGATAAAACACGCCCCGACGGCAATGCTCCGACAAATAAGCGACCCTGAAACACCGCCATCGACCACGCACGTCGGAACTTTACATCCGGCGTCAGGTCGACTCGTCCAACCTTCGCCCAGTCGGTCCTTCCTTCGTAGCGATAAACTTCAGCTAGCGGCAATGTGCCGCCGTACATTTTTCCGTTGTAAACAACCAGCGGCATCGCTTCGAGTTCTTCACCCAGCTTCCCGGCGTCTTCCCAGTTCGTTCCTTCAATATGCTTAAACACGTGAGCCTGAGGCCATTCGCTGACAAACAGACTCCCCTGATGTACCGCAAAACCATAAGTCTGAGTCGCGTTCGGAATGCGGCCCATGTCGTGCCACTGTTCGCCATCAAAACGAAACACAGCTCCTTCGTCGTAACAGGATGCAAACAGCGAGCCATTGAAGACCGTCATAGCTTCGACTCGCTTGCCCGGATTTGGGCAGGCTGTCCAGGTTTCCCCGCCTTCATAACGGAAGAATCCGGCGGGTTTGTAGAGCGATCCGGCATAGAGCTTTCCACGATACTCAATCAGGCTCGAAACCGCTTCTGTTTCTGCTGACAACGTGCCGCAGGAAATCCACTGATCGCCGTCACCCAAACGGTACACTTTCCCGCCGAAGTTCTTGTTTTCAGACTCGGCCAGGGATGAGCCCGCCAAACGATACTTGCTGGAAGCGACATACAGCGAACCATCAAAGACCGTCATCGCTGAGATGGCGTTGGCTTTGTCGGGGGATCCAAGATCCGTCCAGCGGTCACCGCCCTCGAAGCGGAAAACTCTCCCTGCCTCTTCTGCTCCTGCATGGCATGTGGATGCATAAAGCTTGCCGTTGTGAACACATAACGAGAAAACATAGACCGCTGATCCCAGCTTTCCGTGATCGGAAAATTCTGGCTCGATGCGAGCCTGATCAATTCCAAAATGAAGTTGGCGATGGTTCGATTGAGAATTGGTAACGCCGCCATGAGTGTAGAGCCCGAGGTGAAATCCAGTACGTCCTGAGAAATCAAACTGGCTCAGAATATCACCCGGAACATCATCGCTGGCGTCGGACGGCTTGACCCATGCTGCGACAGAAAAATCCTCTTTCCCAGGATTAAGGCCGCTCGCTGCTTCGATATCAATGAACGAACTTGTTCCATCAAACACGGCCGATTTGGTCAGACTCTTCGTCGGACCGTCATCGGTAAACTTCACACCGTTGGCGATCGACTTGAGCTTTCCGGGTGAGTGATCGTCTACGGTACTCTGCAATGGCCAGTGTCCCGCCAACTTTGCTTGAGCATTGGCGGTCGAAACCACAGCCATCCACACCAGAACAACGTTCAGGACTCTCATGCGATACTCCGTGAAAAACAAAGCGAGGGCATTTGCCCCCGGAGAACTTCAGAATCGACAAAAAAGCAACGTGGGCGACTTTCAGGGAAGTGCGGAACGTACCACACTTCGAACTCGGCGTCATCAATTCGCCCCTGAAGAGTCCGCTGTGATTGCTTTCAGGGCGACTGAATATGTGGCCAGTTGTTCCCTGTCTCTCTTCGATAACTTTGTGTATTCGCAGGCGATTCATGAAATCTGTTACCGAGTATCTGACGTTCAATATTCCGGAACGAATGGGCTTCCTGAACATTACCTCGAAGCTGGAGGAGATACTTCGCGGCAGCGGGATTCAGGAAGGCCTGATGCTGTGCAACGCGATGCATATCACAGCCTCCGTGTTCATCAATGACG
>CANHVD010000315.1 GCA_947463775.1 Planctomycetaceae bacterium
ATAACTCGCTGTGATCGAGTGTTGATCACCGCAGTCATTGAGATGATCTCGCGAAGCCCGAAGTGTTCGAATCCAAATTGAAGAGCAGCCAGCGCGCCTTCGGTGGCATAGCCACGACCCCAATGCTCGGCCATCAGTCGCCAACCAATCTCAACGCACGGAGTAAAGTGCGCATCGAACCGCGGCACCGCCAGTCCGAGTAAACCAGCGAAGCTCGAGATACCGGGAATCTCAACTGCCCAATATCCGAAGCCATGCTCTTGATGATGATTAATCATGCGGGCCAGCATCGCCTCACAATCGTCCCGAGTGTGAAACGAAGGAAAGAACTCCATCACCCGAGCATTGTTGCTCATCGCGAACAGAGGCTCCAGATCCTCCGGTCTCCATGGGCGGAGCAGCAATCGTGACGAGCGAATAGTTTCTGACCGGTCATTACCTGTCATCGGGATCAACCTTACAGTCTTGTCGCCGCATAGAAGCCATGAAGCCCCATGGCCATCGCGCCGGCTGTCAAAAGACTCAGACCGATAATCGCCGCGCCAATCCACCGCGTGCGTTTGATCTGCCACCACATGATGATTCCGCTGATGCCCCAGAAGACCATGGCGATCGCCATCGTGTCGACAGCCAGCGACCAGAATGACCGGCCGTTCCAGGTCGGCGATTGACCGTGAGACGTATGCATCCGGAGGAAGAAATGACGCAGCGGCATACCGTCTTCTCCTGTGAAGCGATTGATATCGACATGCCCGTCTTTCAGAACATATGTGATCCGAGCAGGCTGATCATCGACGGTGGCAAGAAAGTTCAGCTTCGTCCATCCAAACGGTTGCGGTTCTTTGCCTTTCAACAGGCCGGCACTGTCCAGCAGGCTGGCGGCTGCTTTCTTTGCAGCCTCCTGAGGATCGGGGCTGAGCTTCACATTGCGAATTTCGGGTAGCAGCGTCTCTGGATCTTCATCATTCTTCGGCATCGTGCCGATCCAGCTCTCGTGAGTCACCGGATTGATGTAGACGACGTGTTGAAGTCCATCCTGTTTGACTTCGAAAGAGATCTCGTTGGTGAATTCCGCATGAGCATTCTCAGGGAGCTCAACGCGGGATGAATCGGCGTCTTTCTGAATCGCCTCAACGACCTGGGCCGCCAGTTGATTCGCGTCCGGAAACTCCTTGAGCCCCGCTGCGACTGAAGCCTGCGGATCCACAGGCTGAATCTGCATGCGAGGAAACAAGCCGAGATGATTATACATGGCGCCCGTGATGCCATACATGAGCGCCCATGGCAGCAGGAAAATGCCTGAATACAAATGGATGCGACGAATGATCAGATTGAGTCGTGAGGCCAGTTTCATGGCTCTTCCTGAGTCTGGATTTTCTCGGAGGCGATAGCGGCCGCAAAAGTCGCATCAATGTTTAGTTATTCCGTTGTCGCTGAACACACAAGACGATTCGACTCTGATCTGGTGCCAGATCCGCTCGGCGTTTTGGCTGGCTCAGCGATGGTACGGATTATTGTCTTGTCAGGAATTCCTTCGCCAGTCTTTCTCCCAGCCATACTGTTCCCTCAGCTTCAATCACCAACTGCTCGCGCTGAGGAGGCAAGTCGGTCAGGCGAATATGGATGATGTTCGGGTCACTGGCAGTGGTCTTGTTGATCATGGCCATCGAGTCAATCTGCTTTACGCTTTCATCGTCGGTCGGTGACTGCTGACTGACATACCACTTCAGCTCCGGCTGTCCAAGATCGCGACGCAGAGCTGTGATGAGTGACATCACACGCTTCGCTGCTCCTTCTCGAAACGGCCCCCACGACATGTCGTTTTCGCCGACGTGATAGAAGATGCCGGCAAGTTCGACATCGTGACCTCGATCTTTCAACTGCTGAACCGAATCTGTCACGAACTGCAGAAAGTTCGGGTAAAGGTTTCGAGACCTGGCTTCGCTGCCTTCCGGAGTCCAGTCAATAATCTGTGAACCGCTGTGGGTAAACTTGGCAATCGCGATGTTTTCGACACCAGCGGCTTTCAACGTCGATCCGAAGCTGAGCTCAGGGCCAAAGGTATCGTAGAAGCCAAAGGGGCCAAGTGGTTCCCATCCATCGGAGTTCTTGTATCCACCACCGATGCTGTAACGGCACGCGATGGCCGAATCGTCCTGCAGCAGCCCTGCCCTCCCCTCAAGCTTTGCAAGGTCCTGAACGAACGCTCGTTCGCCTTCCATGTTGCGATGCCCCGCCAGAACAAACAACTTCACACGCGACTGCGGTTTGTAAGGCCAGTTCGCCAGCGGCCGCTTTGCCGGTGACCATTCCCCAATGGCCTTCAGGTACGCTTCGGCATAGTTCGCTCCGTGCTCAAGCTGCCCCAGAGTTCCATAGTGATAATGCAGTCCCTCGCCCCCGCCGATCTCAACGCCCACATGATTCGTCGGAACATAATCAGCCAGCGGATCTGACTCAGTGACTTCCTTCTGACCAACACTGATGGCATACATGCGAGGACGAAGGTCCATTCCCCAGATTGTCTTGGTACACAATTCGCCGATGTAGAATCGCAGGTCAGGAGTCTTCAAATCTCGCCGCCAGCACGCGATGAAATTCGTCAGATTCCGGCCGTAGTTGGCCATGTAATCTTCTTCGAACATATCGTTCTCGCCCTGATGCCACATGAAGCCCTCAACGCGATACTTGATTCCCTGCCGATCGAGCAGCGCAAGTGACGATCGAATCTGCTCCAACGCGAGCGGATAGAGTTTGAAACCGGATGGCTCGTCCGGATTCCAGTCGCCACCCAGGTGAGTTCCTCCCGCTGCAATCTTAATGATCGCAATCGGCGCCTTGATGCGCCGAGTCACCTCGCGAGCAAAACTCAGCTCTGGCCCCACAACGTTATAGACCGGCCGGAGAGGCTCCCAGCCCTCGGACACCAGCTTGTCTTCACGTCCGAGGCAATAAGAAAACCGCACACTCGATTGCGGCTTTTCGAGGCCTACAAACGGAGGAAAGCGATCGATGTCTTCGATCTTCGAATCCGAGCCGACCATATTCGACTGCCCGGCAAAAATGAAGACTCTGACTGTCGTGTCATCATCTCCCCTTGCAGTGCCTGCGCCAGAGTGAAAACAAAGCATTAACACTGCCACTAAGGACATCGCAAATCGCAGCATGAGACTATCCGCAGGGTCAAACACAGAAGTATTGAATTCGCTGGCATCATTGTGCATGAAATCTCATGCCATGACACATCCAGGCTTGCCACTTTAAGGGCTATTCAGCTCAAGCTCCGTGGCAAACATCAGTCCCATTGCGCCGCCGCGATCGTCTTTGCCGTTGATGGCGGGCCGGTCAAAGTAGTCCTGTAGGGTCTTTTGCTTGCCAGTGCCGGTACAGACATTGACCAGATCACCGTTAGGGCTCGTGCGTGATTCGATCGCCTGCCAAGCCCGATCAACGTGCGGCTGATAGTCATCGCGAGACAGCCAGCCGAGGCGAATTCCGCGTGCCATCGCGAAGCCGATCATGCACGTGCAGGAATACTCATCGTAGCTTTCCGGATGATCGATCACCTGATGCCAGCAGTTTGTTTGGGGATCCTGATGAGTCTTCAAGGCGGCGATGTGCTTTCGGAATTCTTCCAGCAGAGGCTGAAACGCTGAATGATCTTCCGGCCAGTCATTCAACGCCAGTGCAAGGCCCAGCGCCGGGAAGCCGTTTCCTCGTCCCCACGCGGCTTCACACAACGGAGAATGTCGATACAGCCCATCCTCGCGAAGGCAATATGTTCGCATTGATGCGAAGTGAACGGCGGCTGCGTCAAAGTACCTCCGTTCACCGGTCAGCTTTCCAGTCGTCGCCAAAATTGGGCCGGCCATAAAGACCGCATCACTCATTTCGTTGTGAAATGGCATGACGGCCAACGCTTTTCCTGAATCATCAAAGATCTGATCCGCCGCGATGCGACACAGTGCAATCCATCGTTCACGATCTGCTCCGGAAGATCGTTCTGCCAATGCGGCAAAGAGAAGATGTCCGGCCTGCTCACTACCGGACTTTGGTACTGGCGACTCTTCACCCGTTCGAAATGGTTCCACAATCATGCGAACTTCGGCCGCGTACTTTTCATCTCCGGTGATCTCCGTCAGCCTCAGCTTTGCCACCAACGGCAGCGCCGGGATGTAGGCAACCTGATCCAGCTTGTGACCGTAGACGTTCGCCAGCTGCTCTGCGACCTCTCGCGGAGTACGAGTCTGGGCGAACGCCGAACTGGTCGAAATCACAACTGCGATCAGCAAAAACAAGGTTGATTGCATGTGAAGCCCGTTTTGATGTGCGAGTTAACAGAAGGAAAAGAGACCTGAACGATAGCGGGATGGTTGTCCACTTGCCCCCATCAGGCGAGCATGGTGCGTGGCAAAGATCGCATAATGCCCAATTGACCCGGAAAAACAGGATTTTGCGAGATTCCACAAGTTGCAACAACTCTCTCCGGTCGTTGCGAAGGATAGCGCCGAGCGTTACTCTATGGCGCTCGTTTTCACGTCCCGGAATGAAGATTCGGCAGACAGATTCCTGTCCGCCTTCGTTCGCCCTTATTCGCGCGGTCAGTGTTGCTCGCGCTCGGAGTACTCAAATGCCCCTGGTTCCTCTTCGTGTTGTTCTGGATCATGCTGCAGAAAACAACTATGGTGTTGCTGCGTTCAATGTTAACAATATGGAGCAGATTCAGTCGATCATGGAGGCTGCTCGCGAAACCGATTCACCGGTGATCGTTCAGGCTTCCCGCGGTGCTCGCTCTTACTCACAGGATAACTACCTGCGTCACCTGATGCTGGCTGCTTCTGAGCTGTATCCGGACCTCCCAATCGTTATGCACCAGGATCATGGCAACAGCCCGGCCACCTGCTACAGCGCGATCAAGTATGGTTTTACTTCCGTGATGATGGACGGCTCGCTGAAGGAAGACGCAGCGACTCCGGCATCCTACGAATACAATGTGAAGGTGACTCGCGAGGTTGTGCTCGTGGCTCACTCGATGGGAGTTTCTGTTGAAGGCGAGATCGGTTGCCTGGGACAGGTTGGACATGCTCCAGCGACACCAGCAGCCGGCGCTCACGCCCACGATAAGGATCTGGAAAAGGAACCCGGCGATCGCGACTCACACGCGACCGGTGGTGCTTCAGGTGGTATGGATTCATCGCACCTGACGGACCCTGAAGAAGCGGAACGCTTCGTCGCCGAGACTGGATGCGATGCATTGGCCGTCGCCATCGGCACCAGCCACGGTGCTTACAAGTTCAAGCACAAGCCGACGGGTGAAGTGCTGAAGATGTCTCTGATCGAAGAGATTCATCGTCGCCTCCCGAATACTCACCTGGTCATGCACGGCAGCTCGTCTGTCCCACAGGAACTTCAGGACATCATCCGTCAGTTCGGTGGTCAGATGGAAGAAACCTACGGCGTGCCTGTTGAAGAAATTCAGCGAGGCATCAAGCACGGCGTGCGAAAGATCAACGTCGACACGGACTGCCGTATGGCCATCACCGGTGCGATTCGAAAGATCTTCGCCGAAAAACCACGAGCTTTCGACCCACGCGAATACCTGAAGCCAGCTCGGGACGCCATGAAGCAGGTCTGCATCGCCCGCATGACGGCCTTCGGCCAGGCTGGCAACGCCGCTAAGCTGATGAAGGCCAAGAAGCTTTCGTAGCCCATCGTGGAAGTCACCCGACTCCATTGAGAATGCAGCAAAATTAAACGCTCACGCCCTTCGCATCGCGAAAGCCGTGAGCGTTTTTGTTGCGCTGGTCCTCGCTGTTTTTTGGTTGATGCAAAACTCCCCCGCTGGGTGTATTCGGGGCGGAATCACATTCGCGTTCCAACCAGTGTTTGATTGTTATCCGTCAACCGCTGAGCTACGACGGATTGGCCTTAGTATGCGAAGGAGTCTCAAAACGTGTCCTTGATCACGCATTCGATTTGAACGGGCTCCGAGGGTTCGGATGGCATGTCAACTTTCTGACTCATGGCAGCCTTTGCAGCATCCACGTTGAAAATGAGCTGAGCAAAGAAGTATAGATTGTTGCGCCAGTGAGTCGCATCGTGGCCGTGCGAGTCGACGCTCCAGAGATGTGGGATGCCCTGTTCTTTCAGGAAACGCTGAGTCCGCTGGCTGATATTGATGAGTCCATCCTTGTTGCCGCAAGACAGCCAGAGCAGCGTCAGTTGTTCTTTTGCCTTGGTCGCATCAGGAATCAGTTCTCCGGGCATTCTGGTGTTGGGCGCTGATGAAAAGCCGCCGACCCAGGCGAATGTGTCCAAATGGCCGAGGCCAAAGTTGAGCGACTGACCGCCGCCCATCGACAGTCCTGCGAGTGCTCGATGTTCACGATCGGCCTGGACCGAGTATCGAGCTTCAATTGCCGGAATCACATCGTCCAGAAGATCTCGTTCGAAGGCACCAAACGCCGGAGCCGATTGAAAGACGTTGCCTTCCGCTCGATCATTCTTCTGAGCACGTCCATTTGGCATCACGACGATCATTGGAACTGCCTTGCGGTCCGCGATCAGGTTGTCCAACAGCATGTCCGGGGTCGCGAAACGCTGCCATTCCGTTTCATCGCCGCCAATCCCATGCAGCAGATAGAGCACCGGATACTTTTTCTCTGCGGAATAACTCGGAGGCGTATAGACGTTCATCTTTCGCTTTGCGCCAACCGTCTTCGATTCGTACTCAATCATTTCCAGTTTGCCATGAGCAATGCCGTCTCGCTTTGCCACGATGCTGTCATCCGGATCGGGATAAATCTGCTTATCATCCGGTCCCAGTTCAATCGG
>CANHVD010000316.1 GCA_947463775.1 Planctomycetaceae bacterium
TGATGCCGTAGGAAGTTCTAAGCACAGGTTTTGAAAATATCCAGGGAATTCCTGGATATAGGTAAAGTCTTAAGAATTGACTCAAGTGCAACGCTAGGTAATCTCCCGGGACACCATGAATTCCTAGGGGATAACCACCATGATTTGCAACTTGATTCGATTGATCGCATTTGCGCAACTGCTGGCGTTTTGCTCGGCCAAATGTGACGCCGCGGTTATTTGGCAATATGATTTGCGTAACCTTGGGCCTCTTAACACAGGAGGCTCTTTAGGCGCCGCAATCAGTCAGCCGAAAGCACTGGTCGACGGCACCTTTTCCTTTACGGCTACCTTGGTCGTAACGGGCTCAAACGACATCGGGTACCTCGCAACTGCCAGTGGTGGTATTGGTGTCAATGGAAACACGCTAAATGGAAACTCCGGGTCTGAATCGCTGCGTTTTACTATGCTTGTTTCGCCTGCGCCCGGTGTCAGCGTGACCTTCAATGGGTTCACCGACTTGGGGTTAAGTGCTTTCAGTGGGAACGACTTGGCAGTACTGAGCACCGACAACATTTACTTGACCACTGGTGATAACTTCACGGTTGATTCTGCCGGCACATTATCTTCAACCTCCGTTCCCGGGACCCCCTCTGCGTTTACGGTGTTTAGCGTTCTGGACACTCAACAATTCTTGGTGGCTTCAGTTACCGCGTCATTCACCGCAACTGCTGCGGCCGTGCCAGAACCTTCCATATTCGGCACGCTTGTGATCGCGGCATTATCCACACCAATGTTCCGACGCTTTCGCCGCCAACGAAACTCTGTAGACTGCGACGGAATGGTCGGCTGATCGATGCTCATCGACTAATCGTCGAAATCCGTCGCGATCAGCTCTCCTGCAACCGATTCGCGAGGTGGCCCTTTGATCTGGGATCTGCACTGTCATCTGAATGGCATCCCCGGGCGAACTCCCGATGAGAAGATGGCTCGACTGATTGAAGTCGCCGATCGGATGCAGATTGAACGCCTGGTGCTCTTTATGGGTGCCCCGTTCCTCATCGCTCCGACGCCCGAACAATTTCGCGAACAGAACGATCAGGTTCTGCAGGCCATCAGCCACTGGCATCATCGAGCGTTCGGGTTCGTCTATCTGAACCCCGAATACGAACAGGAAAGTTTGCAGGAGCTCGATCGCTGCGTCAAAGATGGCCCAATGACCGGGATCAAACTCTGGGTTGCCAAACGTTGCGACATCGCGAGTGTCGATGCGATTGTTCGCCGAGCCATCGAGTTGAAGGCCATTATCTATCAACACACGTGGCTGAAGACGACCGGGAATCTCGAAGGGGAAAGTACTCCGGCCGACTTGCATGCTCTGGCTTCTCGCCATCCTGAAGCATCCATTATCTGCGGTCACACGGGTGGCAATTGGGAGCTGGGGATTCGCACGATTCGCGATCTGCCGCATGTTAGTGTGGATCTCGGAGGCGGTGACCCCACGGCCGGCCTCGTAGAAATGGCGGTCCGCGAACTGGGGGCTTCACGAGTTCTCTACGGCAGTGATGTGGCCGGCCGAAGTTTTGCGTCGCAGTTGGGGAAAGTAACGGCGGCCGAGATTACTCCGGAGGAAAAGCAGATGATTCTGGGGCAGAATCTGCGACGTCTGATGTCTCCCATCCTGCAGGCCAAAGGAGTTCGTCTGTGATCATCGACGTCAACGTTTCTCTGTCACGCTGGCCTAATCGCCGACTGCCGCTCGATGAAACTCCGAAGCTGGCTGCGGCTCTGAAACAAAATGGAGTCAGCCAGGCATGGGCCGGAACATTTGATGGACTGCTGCACAATGATCTCGCCGCTGCCAACAAATGGCTGGTTGATCAGTGTCGCTCAGTCGATGAGAAGTTGCTGCTTCCAATCGGTGCTATCAACCTCAGCCTGCCGGCGTGGGAAGAAGATGTTCGTCGTTGCTATGAACTGCATGGGATGAAAGGCGTACGACTTCTGCCGGGCTATCACGATTACACTCTGGAAGATCCACGCTTCAGGCAGTTACTGAGTCTGCTCGCAGAAAAGCATATGCTGTTGCAGATTGCTGTTCGCCAGGAAGATCCTCGCACGCAACATCGATTGCTGATGACCAAAGACGTTGATCTGAAACCGCTGCTGACTTTGTTGAGCGATTTTCCGAACCTGCCTGTGATCCTGTTAAATGCCGTCTCAAGTTCTGCGGTTGAACTTCATGGACAACTGGCAGCAGCTGGGAAAGTCTATTTCGACATCGCTACTCTCGAGGGACTCGCCGGTCTTGAGCGGCAAGTTCAAAGTCTTCCGTCTGAGCGGCTTCTGTTCGGTTCGCACTCACCGTTCTTCGCGTTCGATTCGGCAAAGCTGAAGCTGCAGGAGTCCGAGTTACCTGCACCCAGAAGGGAACAGATCACGCACTTGAATGCGGTGAAGATTCTGAGTGATTTGTAAGCATGTTGGATACGGGCCGTTGCCTAAGTCGTTCAACGGCAAGCCGCAGGCGACTGTGGCTTTTTTTCGCCTACGCCTACGGCTCGCCGTTAAACGAACATGCTCGCCCCGCCCCCATATGATCGTTCGTTCGCCACCGGGATAAGCCCCAATGTGTTTACCAGCGTAGCTGCGGTAGCGTATAGTCCCAGGCTTCAGCCCGGGGTTGTTAGCGAAAACATGATCCATCAGCCGTTTCACGGCTGAGTGTTCATTTTAAAACGTCTTTCCCCAGGCTAAAGCCTGGGGCTACCTGCTGCCACCTCTACGAGGTGAAATCAGAGTGATAGCTGCTCCAACATCAATCAAACAAATAGCTGACGGATTCATTGCGGTGCACACGGCGAATGGCTTCGCCCAGCAGTTCAGCAACAGATACCACCGTTAGATTCGCAATGCGATGAGCCTGAGCAATCGGACAGGTGTTAGTCACAACAATGCCGTCCACACGAGCACGCTCCAGGCGTTCAATCGCGGGGCCACAAAGAACGGCGTGTGTTGCTCCGAGGAAAATTCTCTTCGCGCCATGGGCACGAACAACTTCGACGGCACCACAGATTGAGCCGGCCGTGGTAATCATGTCATCGAAGATCAAAGCCGTCTTGCCGCTGATTGGTCCGCCGATCAGATTCGCCTGGCGAGTCTCCAACGCGTTCGAACGACGCTTGTCGACAATCGCTAGTGAACCACCAAGATGGTCCTGGTGCTGCAGAGTTCTTTTGATGCTGCCTTCGTCGGGGCTGATGATGACAAGCTCATCCTGAGGAATCGCCATCGAGGCGAAGTGTCGATCTAGAATCGGCGCGGCGTACAGATGGTCGACCGGGACATCAAAGAATCCCTGAATCTGTGCGGCATGCAGATCCATCGCGAGAACTCGATGAGCCCCCGCCTGCACAATCAGGTTTGCGATTAGTTTCGATGTGATAGGAACTCGCCCTGAATCCTTGCGGTCCTGACGTGCATATCCGAAGTACGGCATCACAGCGGTGATTCGAGCCGCACTGGCTCGGCGGCACGCATCAATCATCACCAGCAGTTCAACCAAATTTTCGTTGACTGGCGGGCAGGTTGGCTGAATGAGAAACACGTCGCAGCCGCGAATATTCTGATTCAGTTTGACGCTGATTTCCCCGTCCGGAAAATTCCCTACGTCAACGTGACCAAGGCCGATGCCGAGGTAGGTCGCAATTTCTTTTGCGAGTTCAGGATTCGCACGGCCGCTCAGAATCGTTAAATGCTCGTACATACGTGTTGGACGGCAAACTGAGGCCGATGCTCCGACTGAGGCAATATGATGGAGAATAAGCCCGTTTTATCGACGAAACTCGGGCTTGTTCCTGATCTGCGACGCCGGAACACATGCTGACAACAACCTCCATCAGTGTCAATCAGCGCAGGCTGCGGTGGCGAGAGAAACTGCAGAGTGGAGCCGGTCAGTCAGCCCGGAGGTCAGGGAAGGCCCCATGGGGGTTGCTGTCAGGCGGTCATTGAAGACATGGTGAACGTCGCAGGATTCGGAACGCCCTCGCTCCCGGTAAATCCCGGAATACGACAGGATTTCCATGTCCCCGTCCCTTTCCAGCACCTCAAAACGAACCGCGTGGCCGTCAATTCCCTGCGGCGCAAACGTGATTTCTTCGGGATATTTCTCACCGGAAACAGCCGGGAAATTGATGTTCCAGAAGTGTCCATGAGGCAAGCGAAATTCATCGGCCATCATCGTCTGGACGACGCGAGTCACGTGTCGAGACAAAACCTGCCAATCGATAGGCATGTCACTGCTGAGCAGCCTCGACAGCGCAATTGCCGGAACGCCCAGCAGAGCGGCTTCCCGAGCAGCCGCGGCGGTGCCGGAATAGAACATGTCGACACCAAGATTCGCCCCCGGGTTGATTCCGGCGATTACAAAATCCGGCTTCTCCTGCATCACATGTTTCAGGCCGACGCGAATACAGTCCGCTGGCGAAGCGTGAGCGATATGAATTGGTCCATAGGGATCCACGTGCCGCCGCTCAACACGCAATGCGTTCTTTGTGTCGACGGCGTGACCTTTTGAGCTATGGCAAGTTAAAGGTGCCACGACAGTCACTTCACCCAGAGGCTTCAATGCTCGATAAAGCGCCATCAGGCCGGGAGCATCGTAGCCGTCATCATTCGTGATCAGGAACCGCATCGGTCATCTTTCGTCTGGAAGCCAACATGTCATTTGTGGACGAATGGTAAGTCCCGGCGAGAATACTCACCAGTCCGTCTGAGAAAACGCGATTGTGACGGCCTGCAGATTATCGCTGGCAGAGTATTGGAGATCACTGTGCGGGGATTTCAAATTTGAAATTGGAGATCTCAAATTGTTGTGAACCAAAATGAGGCCCAGGCAGAAATTGCCGGAAAACACTTCTCTCCAATGAATCGCTGAGTCACGTTCGACTAAAACAGCGGAGTTCCTGTGAAAAAATTCGCAGCAAGCTGCTAGTGTGGCCGCTTCAGCGGCAAACATTTGTCGCTGCCTTGGTGAAGGCTGACGGATAGTGATCGAGCAGGAGGCTCAAGAGATGTTGCGAACTGTGGTATTTTCGGCTGTCATGGCTGTGTGTTCGACATCCTTCGCGCAGGGACTGCGCATCTCTACTCATGTCTATGATGTCTCAAAATCTGAGACTCGTACGCCAACTCAGATTGTCAGCAGCAGTCTCAGTCTGATTCACAATGGACGCATCTATGATTACGTAGACTCGGCCGACGAAGTGATCATTTTTGATCTCGTTGAAAAGCGATTCACGGTGCTCAACGAATCACGTGGCATGTCGACGCGTATTACCTTCGACGAAATTCGACACATGATGGACGGTCGTCAGCCGCGAACCGCTGAGTATCTGAAGGAACTATCCTCGACGGCCGACCCGACTTCAAAGAAGATCGCGGATTCAATCCGATTCCAGATGAATCCAAAGTTCAGCCAGACGTTTGATCCGATGAAGGGCACTCTGGTGTTGTCGTCTCCGTCATTTATCTACCGTGTGGAAACTCGCAAGTGGAACGATCCATTGCAGGTTGAGAAGTATCTGACCTATGCAGACTGGACCGCGCAGTTGAATTCGATTCTGCATCCGGGCAGCCTGTTCCCGGAACCTCGTATGGCACTGAACAAAGCTCTGCGAGAATTAAAGGATCGCATGCCAATCAGTGTTGAGTTGGACCGTCGGCCGGCGGAACAATTTCGCCTGCGAGCCGACCATCAGCTTACTCAGAAGATCACCAACGATGACCATCAGCGAATCGCTCGCTGGGAAGACAGCCTGACCTCCGGAAGCATCAAGGAGGTCTCTTTCCGAGCCTATCAGCAGGCAACATTGCTTTCACAGGCGCCTTGAAGTATTCCAAATCGGGCATCGGCCCAGGAAACATCGGCGTCGGGTTTTGTACTAGCACTCTGACTCGTGTCAAAGCATGGGGCTCGCTTCGCGTCTCAGCAGGCTGAATCGCCCGCGTGTTATGATCCAGCCGGGACATGAAATGGTGTGTCTGCAATCGTTCCAAAGTAGCCATCTCGCTCCGCCGAGATGAGCCTTGTACGGTGCAGGTTGCGTGTCGAGACAGAGCCGTAATCCTGCCCAGCATTGTTGCAGTCGACATCGAGAAACGCCCCGAGGATTCTGCATCCATGGGCCGGATGCAACATGCGGACCAGTGCCATGCACTTGACAGGCGGGTCGTTATCCGATTCTGCCCAAATCAACACAGATGTCTGCCGCTGCTCAGTTTCGACCTGATGACTCATTCGCAAAGTTGGCAACAGAGCGTCTGAGGATAGCAGAATTGAGGCGAAACAGATTCTTGCGCAAATCAGCACGAGAGATGAATAGACGATTCTCTCGATCCGCGGTAAATGTCAAGATAATAGCAGGCGAGGCGCCGTCCGAGCAGACCTCGCAGAACAGATAAGACCCCGGTTTGGCTTGAATCGTATGACTCGTAAGCGTCCCTTGGATCCATTGAACGGAATCACTCTGGCCATGATGCTGGAGCAGCTGGTCGAACACATCGGCTGGGAGGAAATGGGGCGCGAGATCCCCATTCGCTGTTTCACTCATGACCCCAGCATTGGATCCAGCCTGAAGTTCCTCAGAAAAACACAGTGGGCTCGGACGAAAGTCGAGTGGCTGTACCGAAACAGCCGTCGCCACATGGGGCCACAATAACTCCGCAAAGCTGCTCAGAGATGAATGGCCGGAGAGGACGGTAATCAATTTGTTAGAATTCGTCGAAGTCTGCTTTCTTCTGTGCAGCAGGTGAAACTGGGAGAACACTGAAGATAACAGCCA